>JAAEZL010000277.1:1054-2161 GCA_018222875.1 Algicola sp. | reverse complement strand
CCAGCTTTCTTTTCCGAGTTTTAAAGATAGTAAATTGTAGGAAAAAATCTTCCACTTAACTAGCTTACCGCAATTAATTATACACGTTGTTGGGCACTGTTTAATATTTCGTTATTCTATATATAATTTCATCAATTTCTCCATTCAAGAGTAATTTGAAATTCTGAAGAATCTCTTCCCAATTTTGAGCACTACGTTTTTTTTCATTAAATGTTTCCGGATTTGTGTTTTCAGGGTCTAGTATCAAAGTCTGAGTAAGACATTTGCTAACTTCTAAAACGATTTCATTTTCATCTTCTCCAAAGACTCCAACCCAAAATGCACCATGTTCGTCATCCATTTCCTGAGTTTCCCTAATGGCTACTTCAATATCTTCAATTTTTGGATTATCTACAGAATCTCCCCAAGCTTTTTCTAAAAAACTTTCTATAACTTTCATGTGTTAAGTAGCTTTTAAATTGTGCCCAACGTGTTTGTGTTATGGCTAGTTGCGTTGGCTGGAACTAAGTTAATAAAAGAAACCGAACCTGTGGAAAATTCCGCAGGAATTTTCCGAGTAAGCACTGACTAGCAATTAGTTATACACGTTGTTAGGCACTGGCTTTATTCCCATTATTTACTCAATGCTTTTATAATTCGCTCTTCGTTTATCACAATATCGCGGAATAATACGTGTGGAAATTCCGAATATTTTGACGTTTTAAAAGCCTCTGAAATATTCGATAAAGTAGAAGCTGTCATTAACGATAAATTCATTTCGGTGTCCATTTCGCAGTCTGTAACAAAGTCATCACTAAATTCTGGTGCAACAAGTAGAATTTTGACAATTCGCAAGTCATTTTTTAATGCTACATTCTGATAAGACTTTAATTGTCTTGAAACTGAACTAAACTTATTATAACCTCTTTCTTTACTCGTTTTGCACTCAACAATTATTATTTCGTTGTTTTCCAAGTTTAAAAGAATATCCATCATATCCTTTTTAGTATTCAGTTTGTTTTTTAAAGTCTCGTCAACATTAAATCCTAAACCACTAAAGATTGTTTTTGTTAACTCCTCAAATTTTAAACCGAGTTCACTTTCTTTTACAGTTATTCCGTTTTCTTT
>JAAEZL010000277.1:0-1044 GCA_018222875.1 Algicola sp. | reverse complement strand
TTTTCGTAATTCTCTAAATAAAGGTTTTCAACATCTTTATAATGTTCAAGAATATTTAGAATATCATCACCACGTTGTTTGATACCATTGTCTTTGATGAATTTTGTCAAATCTTGTTTAACAATTAGGTCTAAAATATCTCTTGGTTTGATATTATAATCAAGCAAGAAATCTGCTTTTAAAACAAATTCATCTTGAAGTTCAAATTGTTCTTTTATCTGTTTGTTGAGTTTTGGCAATGATTGATTTAATTCGGCAAGAAGTTTATCAAAACCATCTAATGAAATCCCAACTTTTTCGTCTCGCTCGACATTTTCAAAGTGTTCTATAAGGCTACTAATTTTGTCTTCTAAAACACTTCCTTTGAGGTTTGAAATATTTAAGCCTTTTTCACAAAGCTCATTTAAAGCCTTTTTCTTTTCAGTTAATGTACTTCCTGGTTTGTAAATATCTTCTGAAAGTAAAGTGGTAAAAGAAACACCTTCTTTGATTATTTCCTCAATTTTTTGAGAATAGGATAATTTCCTGTCAATGTTATGGTCACGTGCAATTTGGTTTATGATAGGCGCTCTCAAAAGTTTTAAAGTTCTACGATAGAATTTTTCGGCAACTTCTTTTTGTCTAACTCTACGCAACATTCTAACCATTTCGTCTGCTACATAGATTGTATTTTCCTTATTTGAATAGAAAATGACGCCAATGTTTTTAAGTCCTTTAATTACATCTTGAATGTCAAGTTTTTTAATCGGTAAAATTGAATAATTAATAAGTTTAACTTCTTCTTGGGAAAGTCCTAATTGCTTTGAGAGCGTAAGTATTATGGATAATTCGTCTGATGTTATTTTAGCATCTCGATTATTTTCGATGTCATTATGATATGCCGTATTTAAACACGCTTTATAAATCTTGTAGTCTCTTTTTCGATTTGCACTTAATTCTGATTTATCGTTTTCAAAATCGGCATTTAATATCTTAATTCTGCTTTTTATGTGCTTGATTTCTGTTTCGTACAAGTGTGAAAACCAATCTTGTTTCATTATACAG
>JAAEZL010000069.1:13538-16685 GCA_018222875.1 Algicola sp. | reverse complement strand
CATTTATAGTGTTTTTGATTCGATTATTTCTTTAACCTCAAATAGGTATAGAACATACCTGAAATGTCTTCAGAAACATTAAGCTTAAAAATTAAAAACGCATAGACTACTCCTATTAGTAAAGATTTCAGAATAATATTAAGATAAGCGTTAAAGGGAAATTCCCAAAAATAAAAAGCAAGCACACAAAGGATGAGTAACCCAGTAATTTTTAACGTCTGAATAGTAAATGGCAACATGCCATATTTCATTTTAACAAAAATCACTTTTATAGTATTATAAACAACGACGGCAATCAAAGTGGCAACTGCAGAACCATTTATACCATATAAAGGAATTAAAATCATATTTAGTACTATAGCGCTAATAGCTAAGATAACCCCAAAAACCAAAACCATTCGGTAATAATCACTGTTAAACAGAATCGCATTATTATTACCCAGAAGGTTATCGTAAAGTTTGGCAATACTAATGAGAAACACAACAGTAAGTCCACCGGAAAATTCTTCAGGAATGATATCATATAATTCATTAATATTTAACACAATCAATAAAAAAATAAAACCACTAATAATATATAAGGTTAACGAACTTCGTTCATATAAATCGTTGAGTTCTGCCCTATTATTATCATTAATAAACTTAGCTGTTAACGGCATCATAATTTGATGCATGGCGCGTTGTGGAACTGCAATAACTGTTGCAATAAACACCGCAACACTATAATAGGCAACCTTTTCAATTTCTATATAATTATTCAACATGAATTTATCAATATCTAAAATCATAGTCGAAATCGAGCCTGCAATAATGATAAGACCGGAATACTTCAAAATAGAACTCAGTTTATCTATTTTATAAAACCTGAATACTGGAAGCCTGATGTAAAAAGCATTAACCAACATGGCTAACATTCTTAATACATAAACACCTACTAAACCGATTAGGAATTGCTCAACTGTCATCCAATTTAAATACAAGGCAAACAATAAAATCATTACGCCTACTCTATGAAACACCTCTCTCATAAAGTTCCCAAATACGGTTTTCATTTGCACTTTAACCCAAGCGAAAAAGACTTCAAAATAAGCCATTGCTAATGCTGTAATAAAAATATACCAGAGATAATCACCAACAATATTGTTTTTTTGAGTTAACCAGCTGGCAATCGAATCATAACTTATATACCCAATAATTCCTATCGGAATTGTTAGTGCTAATGGCAAAAAAAGCATCAACGTCATAAAGCTATTGAGTGAGTTCTTAGTTCTAAACGTAGAGTAAAATTTAATTAAAGTATTATGAACTCCAAAAGCCATCAAAGGCATCATAATGTTTGCTGTAGATAAAATATAAGCGACCAAGCCATAATAGGTATCGCTCATAAATTCGGTATAAAGGAACAACGTATTAATAGCACCAAGTCCGAAACCAAGATATGTTGTGATAGTGTTTTTAAACGACTGGTTAATGACGATTCCCATATATTAAAATTCTAAGATTTTAAGACTAACCTTTAAGTAGTTCTGCTAACGTTTTTGTCAATGCTTTTCTACTGTATTGTTGCAATCCAATGGCATTAACAGCTAATGAATTGGTTTTATATGCTTCAAAATACGATAAAATCTGAGATTTAATAGCTTGCTTTTGGTCATAGTAAAAATACTGGCCAGTATTGGTTGTCTTTAAAATCGTTTCAACATCTGAATCTTTCGGACCAACAGCCAGAATTGGAGTATCTGCAGCCATGTATTCAAACAGTTTTCCAGGAATAATAACTTTGGTGTCTTCGGAATCGATTTCAATCAGCAATAATACTCTGGAACTCATTTGTGCTTTTATAGCTTCTTGGTGAGACAGATAACCCAAAGTTTTAATATGATTGCTTAAACTATGCTGCTGAAGCTTTTGCAACACATCATCACTTACGACACCAATTAAATGCAATTGAAACGCTTCTGAAAAGGAAGAGTCTTCATGCATTAATTCGCTTAAGGCTTCCCACAACAGTTTCGGATTGCGTTCAGATAATAAAGAACCTATATGTGCAATTGTGAATTTTGAATCTTTCTCTGGTCGATCTATATGATGTGAATCATAACCGTTAGTAATTACAGTAATGGGTTGCTTGGTTTTTGAGGCAAACTCTTTTTTTGTATTCGCACTGGTCACTATAATCTGATCTGCCGACTGTAATACTTTTGATTCTAATGCTTTATGTTTTTCTGCGGAAGAGCTTGTCAGTTTTAATTGTTTATGATAGCCAATGGTAGTCCAAGGATCTCTAAAATCTGCCAGCCAATTCACATCATGCCTTTCTTTTAACTGAAGTCCGATAAGATGCAAACTATGTGGTGGACCAGTAGTAATAATCGTATTGATTTGATGTTTTTCTATATACTCTGAAAGAAAGAACACAGAAGGCTTAATCCAGTTTTTTCTGGCATCAGGAATAAAAAAATTACCTCTAATGAACAGCATTAGTTTCTGAACAACCGTTTGCTTTTTCTCTTTCGGAATCACACCAGAACTAATTTGTTCAGAGCTTTTTTTCGACAAGATGCTTGCTAATCGGTAAGGCTCTTTGATAGGTTGCTTTAATATGGTAAGGTCGTTAGGAATCTCAGCTTTTAAACTATCATCAGTTATAGGATAATTTGGGTTTTCCGGACAATAGACAATGGGTTCGATACCGAATTCTGGAAGGTATTTTACAAATTTTAACCAGCGTTGCACACCTGGACCTCCAGCTGGTGGCCAATAATAGGTGATGATGAGTGCCTTTTTATGCACTTTCATTGGTTTTCTTTTTAAACACTATAAATAATCCACCAATTAGCAATATTCCAAATACGATAGAACTTGCCAGCGCAATCGTGCTTCCTGTTTGTACTACCTGAGGTTCAAACTTAAATTCGATAGTATGTTCTCCAGCAGGAATTTCCAGTCCTCTTAAAACATAATTCACACGTTGATGAGGCACTTTGGTTCCGTCTAAATAAGCTTGCCAGCCTTGACTGTAGTATATTTCAGAAAATACAGCAAAACCATCTTTTGAATTGCCAGACCTATATTTAAGATAGTTGGGTTTATGCTCTGTGAGATTAATAGTAGCTGTGGAGTCTACTACAAATTGTTTGGAGTTTA
>JAAEZL010000069.1:12878-13528 GCA_018222875.1 Algicola sp. | reverse complement strand
GAGTTTAGTGCTTCAGACGTTGTAATGGCTTTAACATTTGTATTTAAGCTGTCCAGCTTTTTTATTTCTTCATTAGCAGAATTAACTTTTTCTAAATCACTAATAAACCACGCATTACCATTGGCATCTTCATTTGTATAAGGAAACACCTGACCTTCTTCTTCAGCGATAATATATTTCGTATTGAGCATATTCAATACACTCATATTATTTCTGGCAATATGAAAATCGTATAATTCATCAAAACGCTTCAGTTTAGCTGCATGATATCCGCTTAGTGAATTATGAAAATAAGCCGCTCTTGCTGGAGCTCTGCTGCCTTCCGTAGATAAATCTAATACTCTAAAATGACCATCATCTTTAAGAATTTCTTTATCTGCTGCATTTGGCTGGTATGGTTTTGCGACTTTAATACCAGCTACAAAATTATCACTATTTACATAACGTCTATCAACACCTACCAAATCGAATAAAATCAATATAGCAAACACTACAACCACTAAAGTTTCTGAAAGCTTCTTTCTTAAAAACATAAAAATTGTCCCGGCAGATAGCAACACTAAAACGAATGTACGCAAGGTGTCTTGAGTAAAAAAGGTTTTTCTGTCTTCTCGAAGCGCATCAACAAATGCTTCTCCAAATTGCCCGTA
>JAAEZL010000069.1:8758-12868 GCA_018222875.1 Algicola sp. | reverse complement strand
TCATTAACGCCTACAAAATCGAAAGCTCCTCTGAACAGCAGAAAGAACAGAGCCAATCCTCCAGCGATGATTACTGAAAATTTTAAAGCTTTCAGTTTAGCTTCATCTTTTTCATAGTGATTAAATAGTCGTGACAATCCGAAAATAGCCAGAACAGGAATACATAATTCTAAAATAACCTGAATAGAACTGACTGCCCGAAATTTGTTATATAATGGCACATAATCAATAAAGAAATTTGTTATAAATGCAAAAGGTTCGCTGTCTCCATAAGATAAAATTAAAGACATTAAACTACCTCCAACTAACCACCATTTTAATCTGCCTTTGACTAAAAACAGTGCAAAAATAAAAAGAAAGATAACAACTGCTCCAACATAAGCTGGTGCTTCAACAATGGTCTGATCTCCCCAATATGTAGGTGTGTTTTTAACTTCGTTTAGCGCTTCAATCGGACTGGCACCAATACCAGTATAAAATTTATACATCTCTGAATCTTTACCAACATCTTCTCCACTTCCACCGCCTAAAAATCTGGGAATATATAAATTGAAGGTTTCCAAAATTCCATAGCTATATTCTGTAATATAATCTCTGCTCAAACCAGAAGTCACTTCTCTCGGTGATCCATCCGGATTAATTGTTAATTCACTTTTTCCACGAGTACTTTCTTTCACATACTCCTGAGTTGCTAAAACGTTGGTAGCATTCAAGGCAACCGATAGAATGGCTGCAACAACTAAGATTCCAACCGATTTAAAAAAATGTGGTAACAATTGTTTTCTGTAAGCATCAATGAGATATGCAATTCCCAAAACAACAACCAACAACATTAAATAGTAGGTCATCTGGAAGTGATTAGCGCAAATTTCAAGAGCTAATGCTAAAGTCGTTAACAGAAATCCTAGTATATATTTTTTACGAAATGTGAGTACAATTCCACTAAGCACCAATGGCATATAAGCGATGGCGTGAGCCTTACTGTTATGACCAACACCAAGGATAATTATGAGATAGGTGGAAAATCCAAAAGCTAAAGCTCCTAATGCTGCTAATCTATATTCAATTTTTAATATAAGTAATAACACGTAAAAACTTAACAGATAAATAAATAGGTAATCTGCAGGTCTTGGCAAAAACCGTAGTGTTAAGTCTATTTTTTTTATGTAATTATGAGGATATTTTGCACCTAGTTGGTAGGTTGGCATGCCTCCAAAAGCACTGTTTGTCCAATAGGTTTCCTGACCAGTTTGCGCATTAAAATCTTTTTGCTGTTGCGCCATACCAATATAATGCTTGATATCACTTTGAAAGATTTGTTTCCCTTGTAAAACAGGACTAAAATAGGCTAAAGAAATCACCACAAAACCAATTAAGACGAATAGATGTGGAATACATTTTTTAAAAGATAATGGCATGGAATAGAATTATCAATGAGTTCGAAATTTACTCAATTTCTTCGTAATCTACGTATTCACCAACATTTTTATCTGAAGATTTATGTTGCTGCGGAACTTTATCAATTACGGTTTCACCTTCTTTATGCTTAGGGTTTTGTTGTTGCTGTTGCTGTTGAAACTGTCCGCCAAATTTATCCTGCATTTTTTTTGACATATAGCGCAAAAGATATGGCGCAAAAAGACGTGACAAGATCTTAATTCCATAATATACCAAAAGGATTATTAAAATCGTTCTTAGAAAACCCACGAATGATGCTGTTTGTAACATGAATAGATATTTACACAAAAATACAATTATAAGCATTTAAAAACAGTTTTAATTACTTAAAAAAAATATAAAATCTCTATATTTGACTTAAATCAAAAGCCTATGAATTTCATCAAAGTATCCTTTACCATACTTCTCGTTTTTGCTACCCAATTTGTTTTTGCTCAATATACCGAAGTGATTAACTCTAACAGACCAGGAGTGTCCCGAAGTGCTTTTTCTGTTGGTGCTAATGTGGCTCAAATTGAAGTTGGTCCATATATCATCAAAGAGGAACATACGCCGTTAATGTATGAAGTTTCAGGTTTTGGAGTTGATTTTGCTGCACGTTACGGATTGCTATTCGAAGAATTAGAAATTAATATTGAAGGAGTTTACCAAAATGATACAAGAACAGACTTTAGAGGACTTGTTGCTTTTGAAGACAAGCGTTCTAATTTTAAAAACTTTACTATTGGTGCTAAATATCTGGTGTATGATCCTTATAAAAACTCGGAAGATGACAAACCTAATCTATACAGCTATCATGCCAACAGATCGTTTAAATGGAGCTCTTTAATTCCTGCAGTAGCCGTTTATGTAGGTGCAAATTTTGACACCAAAAATAACTCATATTTACCTCCTGACATAGAAGGTTTCAGTCCAAAGGTGATGATTGCTACTCAAAATAATTTTTCAGGTGGTTGGGTATTTATCATGAACTTGATAAAAGACCGAATTGGTACAGACTTTTCCGAATTTCAATACATCCTAACTCTTACGCATTCTTTCAATCCGCAATGGGTTATTTTTGCGGAAACACAAGGTATTGATAGCGAATTTTACGCAGATAATTTATTTAGATTTGGTGGAGCATATTTATGGAGTAAAGACTTTCAGCTTGATACAGCATTAACATTAAATACTAAAGACACACCTTCAGTTTTTAGTGTGAATTTTGGCATCTCTTACCGATTGGACTTTCACAAAGACAAAGAAATTGATAATGGAAATTCTAGAGATGATGCTGATAAGCGTAAACCAAAAAAGAAAAAGAAGAAAAAAGATGATGTTGACTTCGATGATGATGGTAGTATTTAAGATTGGACCTATATGATTACAATTAAAGAAATTCAATCTAAAAAAGACTTAAAGCAATTTGTAAAATTTCCTTTTAAAATTTACAAAGATTCTAAATATTGGGTACCTCCTATTATCAGTCAGGAATTACAAACTTTTGATAAGAAGAAAAATCCAATTTTTAAAGATGCGGAAGCGCGCTTTTTTCTGGCATTAAAAAACAATGAAATCGTAGGTCGTGTTGCTGCCATCATTAACTGGCTGGAAGTTGATGGACAAAATCAACGTAAAATGCGCTTTGGCTGGTTTGATTTTATTGATGACACAGAAGTTTCAAAAGCCTTATTAGAAAAAGTTGAAGAGATTGGCAGAGCTAATAATTTAGAATATGCTGAAGGACCAGTTGGGTTTTCAAATCTTGATAAAGTTGGTGTTATTACCGAAGGATTTGATACGATTGCACCAATGGTAACCTGGTATAATCACGCTTATTATGTTAAGCACTACGAAGCTTTAGGTTACAAACCTGAAAAAGGATATATCGAGAGTAAATTTCCGTTTTCAAATGTAAATCCTGAAACATTCAAGAAAGCACAGGAGTTAATAAAACGCCGATACCATTTAAAAGCGCTCAAGTTTTCTAAAACCGAACACGTCATGCCTTATGTCGATAAGATGTTTGATTTGTTTAATACGAGTTATGCTTCTCTATCCTCGTTTGTTAAAATTACAGACATTCAAAAGGAATACTTCAAAAAGAAATTTATAAGTTTTGTTAACCCTGAGTATATAAAATTTGTTGTTGACAAAAATGATGATCTTATTGGATTTGCTATTGTTATGCCTGCATTTTCTGAAGCTTTACAAAAAGCTAACGGAAAGCTATTTCCTTTCGGATTCAGACATATTTTAAAAGCGAAACACAACAGTAAAGATGTTATTTTCTATCTCATAGGAATTCACCCGGAATATCAGAACAAAGGTGTTCATGCGGTTATCTTTAATGAATACTATGAGATCTTCACAGAAAAAGGCATTCAAACCTGTTACAGAACACCTGAACTTGAAGATAACGAAGCGATACAGAAAATCTGGAAGCATTTCAGTCCAGTTGTGTTTAGACGTAGAAAAACATTTAGAAAAAATCTTTAATTAACGTTAAAATCAATCATTACTGGTTGTTATTTTTTATTTTTGGAAGATGTCAAAATTTTGTAAAACTGTTTTCCTTTTTGTGTGTTTCGCTACATGCACTTATTTCAATGCTTTCGCACAAGACTTAGCAATTGTGAAGTACAAAGGCGGAGGCGATTGGTATAGTAA
>JAAEZL010000069.1:0-8748 GCA_018222875.1 Algicola sp. | reverse complement strand
AAATTGTTGATGTTGGTAGTTATGATATTTTTCAATTTCCAATGCTACATATGACAGGTCACGGCAATGTTTTTTTTAGTGATGAAGATGCTGAAAATCTACGTAATTACTTAATATCCGGAGGATTTCTTCATATTGATGATAATTATGGTATGGAACCTTATATTAAGAAGGAATTAAAAAAAGTATTTCCTAATCAGGAGTTAATTGAGCTACCAGCAAATCATGAAATCTTCAGTAGTGCTTATCCATTTGAAGATGGATTGCCAAAAATCCATGAACACGATGGCAAACGTCCACAAGCATTTGGTTTATTTTATGAAAGCAGATTGGTGTTGTTATTTACTTTTGAAAGCGATCTAGGTGATGGCTGGGAAGATCCTGAAGTTCATAACGATCCTCCCAGTGTTAGAGAGAAAGCACTTCAAATGGGAGCTAATATTGTGAAATATGCTTTTGAGAATTAAAAGTTTTCATGAAACAACTCGACCACTACTCCACATCATTTACCAAACGCACATTTCCAATCACTTTAATTTGTGAAAACGTAACAAACGCACCTAACGTAGGTAGTCTGTTTAGAACTGCAGATGCTTTTGGAGTCGAAGCATTAATTTTATGTGGTGAACATATTCCGCTGGGAAGAAAAATGACTAAAACCTCCAGATCAACTGAAAAATCTGTTGATTATAAGATTTCAGTGCAAATTATAGAAATCACAGATAAAAGCAAAGCCATTCACAACTTCAAATTTTCAAAAGCACAACCTGTCGCACTGATAATTGGTGATGAGAATTTTGGAGTTTCAGAAGCGGTACTCTACGTATGTGATGAGGTTATTCATATTGAAATGTATGGCCAAAACAGCAGTATGAATGTGGTTCAGGCAACTTCTGTCGCTTTATATGAAATAACCAAACAATTCCTGTAACAGTTTTTATATCTTTAGATTATGAATTCAAAAATCATCGCAAACGGAATATTGAGAGCTTTTGCTATTTTAATTGGCATTGCTATAATTCTTCTCTTTTTATATAAAATTCAATCTGTAATCGTTTATATAGCCATTGCAGCAGTGATTTCACTTATAGGAAGACCAATCGTTTTGTTTCTAAGACATAAGCTTAAATTTAATAACACCGTTGCTGTGATTGTTACAATGGCGTTTTTTATCTTGCTATTACTCGGACTTGTTAGAATGTTTATTCCTCTGGTCGTTGAGCAAGGTCAGAACTTATCGCTTTTAGATATTAATGAATTACAGCAAAATGCTGAAAATCTGTATTCAGAAATCATAACTTATTTTGACCTGAGCAAAGTAGATGTTGAGCAGTCTATAAAAGAGTCAGGAATGCTCTCAAAGTTAGATTACTCTATTATTCCTAATTTTTTAAACACCTTCATAGGAGGTTTGGGAGAATCAATTATTGGCTTGTTTTCAATACTGTTTATTTCATTTTTCTTTTTAAAAGACAGTCGGCTTTTTGAAAATGGAATCATCACATTCATTCCAGAGTCAAAAGAATCTCGTTGGAAAAAATCATCAGAAAAAATTAAAGATTTATTATCCAGATACTTTGTTGGTTTAATTTTCCAAATTCTCATTCTTTTTGTTATTTACACGATTGTATTGTTGATTTTTGGAATAGAAAACGCTATCGTCATTGCTTTTTTGTGTGCACTAATTAATCTGGTTCCTTATGTCGGACCGTTGGTTAGTGGCATATTGATGATACTGCTAACTATGTCCAGCAATCTTGGAGAAGATTTTAGTGAGATTATTCTACCTAAAACTACGTATGTCATGCTTGGTTTTATTTTCGCCCAACTTGTAGATAATTTCTTTAGTCAACCTTTTATTTTTTCAAAAAGTGTAAAATCCCATCCTCTCGAAATTTTTCTGGTAATCATTATTGCCGGATTGCTATTTGGAATTGTCGGAATGATAGTTGCTGTGCCTTCTTACACAGCAATAAAAGTTATTTTAAAAGAATTTCTTTCAGAAAACAGATTAGTTAAAAAACTCACTAAAGACCTCTAAAACCTTTGAATACTAATGTTTTACATAGTGATGTTCAATCATTTATTAATTCTCATCTGAATGACGACATCACAAAGCTCTTATTTACAGGAAAGCAGATTCATGGTGTAGATATTAAAGTTATTGTTGAGCAAATTGAGTCTAAACGGAAAAGTAAAGACAAATTACCTACATGGTTTCAAACGGAAGGTGTTTATTTTCCGAATAAGCTTCATATAGAGCAAACCTCGTCTGAAACTACCGCAAAGTATAAAGCTGACTTGATTTCGGGACAACTAATTATTGATATCACTGGAGGTTTTGGTGTGGATTCTTATTACTTTTCAAAGCAATTTTCAAAAGTTATTCATTGCGAAATTAACAGTGAGCTTTCTAACATTGTTAATTACAATGCTAAGCTTTTAAAAGTGAATACTATGGACTTTGTTTCAGAAAATGGTATAGAATTCTTAAAAAACTCTGATAAAAATTTTGACTGGATTTACATCGATCCATCCAGAAGACACGATCAAAAAGGAAAGGTTTTTTTTCTGGAAGATTGCTTACCTCACGTACCTGACAATTTAGATTTGCTCTTTTCAAAAACAGAACAAATCATGATAAAAACCTCACCTTTATTAGACATATCAGTCGGACTTAAGGAATTAAAAAATGTGGTAGCGATTCATATTGTTTCAGTAAAAAATGAGGTCAAAGAATTACTATGGATACTCAAAAAAGGATATTCAGATAGCATCAATGTATGCACTGTAGATATTTCGAATGAAAATAAAGATCAATTTGACTTCAATTTAGAGGAAGAGCAATACGCAGAACCAATTTACGATCAGCCACTATCCTATTTATACGAACCAAACGTTGCTATCTATAAATCTGGTGCATTTAAACTAGTATCCTCTAATCTAAAAATCTACAAATTACATAGCAACAGTCACCTTTATACATCAGAAGAACTCATATCATTTCCTGGAAGGCGATTTAAAATAGAAAAGGTATTGCCATATAGCAGAAAACTCCTTAAAAAGGAGTTAACTGCAAAAGCTAATATTACCTCTCGGAACTTTCCAGAAACGGTTCAGTCTATTCGTAAAAAACTTAATATCAAAGAAGGAGGTACTATTTACCTTTTCTTTACTACCAATCTCTTAAACGAAAAAATTGTTTTAGTGTGCTCTAAAGTACAGTAGGCACATCGGTATCTAAACTATTGTTTTCATTTATCGTAACTTCATAGACCATACAGTTTCCCATATCTATTTTCACTTCTTTAGCAGTAGCCGATGTACTTACAATAAATGTTGTCACTCCATCAGGAAATGTCAATGTAGGCGAAACACCTCCAGCTGGCACACCATAGGCATGCGTCATTAAAAGTCCGAACTGATCGAAGACTTCAAAATCTACAGACAACAAACTATTGTTAGTCAGTACAGCTTGAGGATCTTGATTAGTACAAAGCACTTCAGGTATTTCAAAATCGTTTATTTCTTCTTGAGAAACTAATGATTCTTCCTGAATTGAGTCTGCATATTCAACAGAACAATTATAACACGTAGAAATAACAACTGCGCAAGCAATTGCCTTAAGTAGGTTTTTCATTGGTTTGGGGTTTAATGAAAATTATGAAGCAAATGTAGACTAAATTATTTCAATATCAAACAAAAACATCGTTTAAATGATTTATTTATTCGATGAAATACACGTTTTATTGCTAAAAATCGATAAAATGCAATACGAAATAGCTTAAAAACAAAAAAGACCTAACATCTCTGTTAAGTCTTTTTGTGAGCCCGATAGGATTCGAACCTATGACCGCCTCCTTAGAAGGGAGGTGCTCTATCCAGCTGAGCTACGAGCCCGTAACTCTTAATATTCACATACAAATATATTGAATATTACAATAAATTAGTCGGAGTGGCAGGATTCGAACCTGCGACCTCCGCGTCCCAAACGCGGCGCGATAACCGGGCTACGCTACACTCCGAAATGGTTATCTATTAAAAAAAAGCGGAGAGTGCGGGATTCGAACCCGCGCGACAGTTACCCGTCGACAGTTTAGCAAACTGCTCCATTAACCACTCTGGCAACTCTCCTATTTTATAAAGAACGTTCTCTAAAATCGGTTGCAAATGTAACTTTTCATTAGCAAGAACGCAACTATTTTTTAAACTTTTTATTCTAGTTTTTCTATTCTGGGTATTCTATCCTGAGATGGAATATGTTAGCGAGTTTATTTTTAAGGACTTTCTTAATCAGTTGGATTTCTTTAAATGTAATATTTGCATTTAAAAACTGTCCATCGTCCATTTGTTTTGTAATTATAGACTCAACAAACTTATCAATTTTTGTAGAAGATGGCTCCTTTAAACTTTTAGATGCAGCTTCAACGCTATCACACATCATCAATATTGCTGTCTCTTTACTATAAGGCTTCGGACCAGGATATCTGAAGTCGATGTCAGAAATTGTCTCATCAAGCTCCTTCTCTTTCATATAAAAATAATACACCATACTTGTGCCATGATGTGTTCTTATAAAATCTATCACACGATCTGGCAGATTGTTTTTCTTTGCAATTTCAATTCCATCTATGACATGATCAATAATAATCTTTGCACTTTCACGTGACGATAATTCATCATGTGGATTGATTCCTGTCGCCTGGTTTTCGGTGAAATAAGTAGGTGATTTCATTTTTCCTATGTCGTGATACAATGCTCCTACTCTAACCATCATGGCATTTGCTCCAATTTCATTTGCTGATGCTTCAGCTAAATTTGCCACATTTAGTGAATGATGAAAAGTTCCTGGTGCTTTATTAGACAGTTCTTTCAGAAGTTTAGTATTTGTATCAGAAAGTTCTAACAGCGAAACATCGGAAACCAAACCAAATAATTTTTCATAAATGTAGATTAAGGGCTGAACAAATAGCGTCGCTAATCCACATAAAATGAAAAGTCCGAAAGTTTCCAGCTTTAAATTGGTAATATTTCCTTCGTGAATTACAAAAAATGCAAAATATGCGATAATGTAAATCAATGTAATCTGACCTACAGAAATGAACAAATTAGCACGTTTATATAACTCTGAAACCGTTAGTATAGTTACAATACCTGCTATGATTTGAAGGAACATATATTCGTAACTGTTAGGAACAATGAAACCTAACAACAATACTGTAAGCACGTGAGCAAACAATCCTAATCGCGCATCAAAAAATGCTTTTAATACCAAGGGCAAAATGCATAGCGGAATAACATACACTTGCTTAGAATTATAATTGATAATTAACGTTGTCAATAAAATCATCAACAAAATATTGAAGAAAATAAAGGTGACTTTAGTATTATCTAAAAAGACTTCAATTCGGTACTTTCTTAAAAATAGTAATAGCATCAAGAGTGCTAAAGCAACAAGTAAAGCGTAAGCAAAAATGACGAGATTATAATTAGAAGAGTTCCAGACCTGAGACTCGTACTCTGACTCTAATGACTTTAAAATGTCGTATTTATTTCCCTCAACAATTTCTCCTTTAGAGATGATTAAGGTTTCTTTTTCGATACTTCCTCTAACCGTTGAAATATTATTCAGTTCTTCTTGAAGGGCATTTTCAGTAAGCGACGAATTAAGAGAAATATTAGGTGAAATAATATCAAAAAATAAAGAAATGAGGGTCGATTCATAGCTAGATAAATCGTTATAAGTCAAAGCATCTTCAATGACTGTTCTAAATTCATCAATTTTAGTTAATTGTCCATAATTTGTTTCAGCGACCTGCTTTTGGTCTTCAACTAAAATTATATGTTTTTTATCAGGATATTTATAATTCTCATCAAGAACACCAAAACGATACAATTCATCTACGGTAGATTTTCCAACATTATAAAGTGCCTCTTTTTTAGGTATCGTATCTGAAAATGTTTCATCAAATTTGGCTTCGTAAAGCTCTAAAACCTGAGACTTTACTTTAGTATTAATATCAAAATAAATTGGACTTTCAGATTTTATTTCCTGCTCTTCCTTTTGAATTTCGTCAACAGACTTCTTTATTGCAAAATTAAAAGGTGCGTATAAGTTTTCTGATTGCCAAGGTTTTCCTTTATCAAAGTCATATTTAAACTTACCGCTTTTAGGGAATAAATACACAATTAAAAAGGTTGTACTTAAAAACAAAAGCACTTTATATAAAAGTGAATGATTTTTGTACCATTTATTGATTAAATCTTCCATCTTGTGTGTTAAGGAGTTACAAATGCCTTTAAGTTAATGTGTATTTGTATTCGTTTGCATTCATTCAAAAGTAATAAAATATAATAGATTAAACTTTTGATGTTCTCAATTTGATAGCAAAAAATCTATTAAAAATCATTAATTTTGCATCAATTAACAAAAACGGAATAGAAATGAGTAAAGAAGTCGTAATTGTCTCTGCAGCAAGAACACCAATAGGAAGCTTTTTAGGTGCATTATCAACAGTTCCAGCAACAAAACTTGGAGCAACAGCCATTAAAGGCGCTTTAGATAAGATCAATTTAAAACCAGAACTGGTTCAAGAAGTATTAATGGGTAACGTGGTTCAAGCTGGTACTGGTCAAGCTCCTGCAAGACAAGCAGCTATTTATGCTGGTATTCCAGATACTGTTCCTTGTACAACAATAAATAAAGTATGTGCTTCAGGTATGAAAGCTGTCATGCAAGCTGCACAAGCTATAGCTTTAGGAGATGCTGATATTGTGGTTGCCGGAGGCATGGAAAACATGAGCTTAATTCCACATTATTACCATGCAAGAACGGCTACTAAATTTGGTCCTGCAACTTTGGAAGATGGCATGCAAAAAGACGGATTAGTAGATGCTTACGATAATAATGCAATGGGTGTATGTGCTGATGCTTGTGCTACAGAATACAAGTTCTCTCGTGAAGATCAGGATGCTTATGCTATACAATCTTATAAGCGATCTGCAGCGGCCTGGGAAGCAGGAAAATTTGACAATGAAGTTGTTCCTGTTGAAGTGCCTCAGCGTCGTGGTGATGCGGTTATCGTATCAAAAGATGAAGAATATACTAATGTAAAAATGGAAAAAATACCTGCTTTACGTCCTGCGTTTACAAAAGAAGGAACTGTAACTGCAGCAAATGCATCTACAATTAATGATGGTGCAGGTGCTATGGTGTTAATGAGTAAAGAAAAAGCCGAAGAATTAGGATTAAAACCTTTAGCAACGATAAAGAGTTATGCTGATGCAGCGCAAGAGCCAAAATGGTTCACAACTGCTCCTGCAAAAGCCTTACCAAAAGCATTAGACAAAGCTGGAATCTCTATCGATGATGTAGATTATTTCGAATTTAATGAAGCATTTTCTGTCGTTGGTTTGGCTAATATGAAATTACTCGGACTTACACACAGTAATGTAAATGTAAATGGAGGTGCTGTTTCTTTAGGACATCCATTAGGTTGTTCTGGTGTTAGAATTCTGATTACTTTATTAAATGTTTTAGAGCAGAACAATGCAAAAATTGGAGCTGCAGCCATTTGTAATGGTGGTGGTGGTGCTTCTGCTGTAGTTTTAGAACGCAATTAATTTATTTTAATGCAATACGGAATTTGTAATCTGAGTATTGTTCCACTTAGAGTTGAACCCAGCGATACTTGTGAGTTAGTCTCTCAGGTGCTTTATGGTGAAATTTTTAAAGTTTTAGAACAGCGTAAATCTTGGAGCCGAATTCGCTTAGCATACGATAAATATGAAGGTTGGATTGATAATAAACAGTATATAGAAATTACTGAAGACACTTATAAATCAATAAAGAGTGAGCGTCATTTATTATCAAATGATTTAATTGAATATGTAGCAGATGAAAATAAACAATTAACTACTATTCCTCTTGGAGCTTCATTAAATGGTTTGGATTTTTTAAAACACACCTTTGAAGGTCGTACTATTTCTACAAAACAACCTAAAGCAAACCTCATAAAAACTGCGTTTACCTATTTGAATGCACCTTATCTTTGGGGAGGAAAAACACCCTTTGGCATTGATTGCTCTGGTTTTACACAAATGGTTTATAAACTGAATGGTTATCATTTATTACGTGACGCTTCACAACAAGCCACACAAGGAATAGCTTTGAGTTTTATTGAAGAAAGTGAACCTGGAGACTTAGCCTTCTTTGATAACAACGAAGGACAAATCACTCATGTCGGCATCATCATGGAAAACAATTACATCATTCATGCTCATGGAAAAGTACGAATTGACAGATTAGATCATTCAGGAATTTATAACATAGATAAGAACATTCACACTCATAAACTTAGAGTGATAAAAAAAATCATATAAAAAAAAGCCATTCAATGAGAATGGCTTTTTTTATAGATTATGATAATCGTTATTCTTTAATCTTAGACTTATACATTTTAGCCTTCTCAGTCTCACCCATGGCTTGGTATATATTATTCAACTGTTGAAAAATATCATTACTTCCTTCAGGGTTATTGTCTAAAAATTCAACTAACACATTTGCTCCTTGTTCAAATAAACCAGCTTTTTCTTCTTTAAGCTCATCGTATCTTTTAAAATCAGCACTCGACGTACCTAAACTATTCATTTCCTCTAAAAGGCTGTTTCCTTCTTCAATATAGGTTGTAGAAATATTTAATGCAGCATCTTTCATTGAAGGGTCAAATTCTAATGCTTTTTTAAAGG
>JAAEZL010000068.1:13732-16747 GCA_018222875.1 Algicola sp. | reverse complement strand
CGTGATGTAAACATTGCATTGATCAACGAGTTATCAATCATCTTCAACAAACTTGGCATCGATACTTTAGAGGTGTTAGAAGCTGCGGGCACGAAATGGAACTTTTTACCGTTCCGTCCAGGTCTAGTGGGGGGGCACTGTATTGGTGTTGACCCTTACTACCTAACGCACAAAGCACAAGCGGTAGGCTACCATCCTGAAATGATTTTGGCAGGTCGTCGCCTAAACGATGGTATGGGCCAATACGTTGTTTCTCAGCTTGTGAAAAAAATGCTGAAAAAACGTATTCAAGTAGAAGGCGCGAACGTCCTAGTTATGGGTTTAACATTTAAAGAAAACTGCCCAGACCTTCGTAATACCAAAGTGGTTGATATTATCTCTGAGCTAAAAGAGTACAACATCAACGTCGATATTATGGATCCTTGGTGTTCAAATGCCGAAGCTCAGCATGAATATGGCTTAACGCTTTGTGAAAAGGAAAGGCAAGACCACTACGACGCCATCATCATGGCGGTCTCTCACAATGAATTTAAAGAAATGGGTGTTGAAAAGATTCGTGCTTTGGGCAAACCAGAACACGTACTCTACGACCTAAAATACGTCCTAGACAAAGAATGTGTAGATATGCGTCTTTAAGGAACTAAGGCTTTAGATCCTAGATCCTAGATCCTAGGCCCTAGAACCTAGTGAACCTAGAACCCCTCTCAGCGAACCTAAAGAACCTATGAAATTCGAGCAATTAGAAGTCTGGAAACGTTCATCACGTTTGGCGAGTAACGTCTATAAACTGATGCGCGATTGTCAAGATTATGGATTTAAAGATCAAATAACTCGCTCGGCTTTATCTGTTCCTTCGAATATCGCTGAAGGTCTAGAAAGAGAAACCTCGAAAGAAGAATCAAGGTTTCTTTATTACGCAAAAGGCTCTTTAGGTGAACTCCTTACTCAAACCTATATTGGTATGGACATAGGTTACATCGACAAAGAAAGTGGTTTAGTCATTGTTGCAGAATGCAAAGAAATGGCAGCAATGGTCGCCGCTTTGATTAAAATCCGGAAAGGTTTTGTTAGGGAAGAAGCGGAAGATTATGCTTCCTAGACCCTAGACCCTAGACCCTAGACCCTAGACCCTAGACCCTAGACCCTAGACTTTCCCCACACGGAAAACACAATGACCAAATACGAACAAATCCAACAACAGCTACTTGAATCACCAAAAACATGGTTAGTAACGGGTGTTGCGGGCTTTATTGGCTCAAACTTACTTGAAAAACTACTTAAACTTGATCAAACCGTTGTGGGTTTAGATAACTTTGCAACTGGGCACCAACACAACTTAGATGAAGTCAAAAGCTTAGTAACAGAAGCTCAATGGGATCGTTTTACCTTTCTTGAAGGAGACATTCGCGAGCCGCAAACATGCCAACAAGCCGTAAAAGGTGTTGATTACGTACTACACCAAGCTGCACTAGGTTCTGTACCGCGCTCTATCGCTGACCCACTAACGACAAACGCTGCGAACATTACGGGCTTTTTAAATATGCTGGATGCTGCAAAAGAAGAAGGGGTAAGCAGCTTTACTTATGCAGCGAGCAGCTCGACATACGGTGACCACCCGGCGCTACCAAAGGTAGAAGAAAATATTGGTAACCCACTTTCTCCTTATGCCGTCACTAAGTACGTAAACGAATTGTACGCAGGTGTGTACGCACGCACTTATGGCTTTAAGACGATTGGCCTGCGTTACTTTAACGTATTTGGCCGCAGACAAGATCCAAATGGCGCCTACGCAGCGGTCATTCCAAAATGGACCGCAGCGATGATCAATGGTGAAGATGTCTATATTAATGGCGATGGAGAGACAAGCCGAGACTTTTGTTACATAGACAATGTGGTGCAAATGAACTTATTAGCAGCAACTGCTGATGAAGAAGCAAAAGACGAAGTTTACAACGTAGCCGTTGGTGATAGAACGACACTGAATGATCTGTACTACGCAATTAAAAATGCACTAAACGAAAATGGTGTTTTAGTAGACGCTGAGCCTAAGTACCGAGATTTTCGAACTGGGGATGTGAGACATTCGCAGGCTAACATAAAGAAAGCATGCATAAAACTTAGCTATTCGCCAAGGTATTCAATATATCAAGGTATCTATTATGCCATTATTTGGTATGTAAATAATTTAAAAAATTGATGATCTAAATCGAAGAAAATAGAATGAACTTACAGAATAGTATAAAAAACAAACTTTACGCACTATTTTTCTACCAAACAAGCTTTGGTGAAATCTACGGTCATATATATAGTTATATAAACTTCAAGAAAAACACTTTTCAATCGTCAAAAATAGAATTGAATGAAAAAGAACAATTGGAAAGTTATCTAATAAAACAATATCACATAATAGAAAAAGGATTATCTTTACCTAATGTTCGCCTTGGATTTGGTGAGAAGAAAATAAAAGACCTCTTGTTTGCTTCATTTGCTTATCTTAATAAATATGGCTCTAATAGAACTATATTTGCAATAGGAACTACTTTAAAAGAGTATTTGAAATTTAATGAAGAAAATAAATATGAAATAAATGATGCTTTGAAGCTGGAAATAAACAGGTTCATCGATGTTACTAAAGGTCATGAGGCTCCTGGTGGAGTGATGCACGTATCTAAAAGCAAACTACTAAAAGAAAGAGATTTATCAAGTTCAAGTTTCATTAATACCCGTCATAGCATAAGAGTGTTTTCTGGTCCTATTGAAGATTCCGGGAAAATTGAACGAGCTATTACGCTAGCTAAAAAATCTCCTTCAGTATGCAATAGACAAGGTTGGAAAGTTCATTACTATAAGGAGCCTTCAACGATAAATGATATACTAGCACTCCAGCATGGAACTACAGGCTTTACTGAACAAATAAACGATCTTATGATTGTAACATCTAACAGTAAATCTTTCACCTCTTATGAATATAAGCAACAATTTATTGATGGAGGGATCTTTTCTATGGGCTTAATT
>JAAEZL010000068.1:8566-13722 GCA_018222875.1 Algicola sp. | reverse complement strand
TTCTGAAGGTGTGGGAGTATGTCCTTTAAATGCTTGTTTCCCATATTTAGTAGAAAATAAAATAAAGGAAATAGCCCAAATACCGACTAATGAAAATATAGTTCTTTTTCTCGCCATAGGTGAAATGGAAGATGAATTTAAAGTGGCGATTTCCAATAGAAAAGAAAATGATGAAATATTAAGAATCCATCAATGAATAACTTGAGCACTTCAATTAAGCATGCTGCTATAATATCATATTTAACTACTGTAATTAACATAATCAGCGCGTTAATAGTTACACCAATGATAATTACATCATTAGGTATGGATATGTATGGCCTGTATACAATCGTCGGTGGGTTTATACTAATAATATCTTATATGGACCTTGGTATCGGAAATGTTACGGTACGATACATAGCAAAACTTAAAGGTGACAAGAATAAATTAGAAGTGTTTAAATCAAACTTATTATTACTGGCGCTAATAATAAGTACACTAATTTTGTCAATGTCAATACTGATATATTTTAATTTTAGCTTCATTTTTGGAGAACAAATCAAAGATATTGATGTTACCCTTGCATCCAAACTATTTGTTTTGATGGCTATAAACTTTTGTTTAACAATATATATAAATGTATTTTCTGGAATATCCTACGGTTTTAATCATTTTTTTTTTCCGAGATTGTTTAAGCTTCTTGGTGTGATTATTAAATTTATCATTATTGCTTCTCTTATTTTAGAACTGCAAAGCATATATTTATTGGTTTTTTCTAGTACGATTGTTAATATTTTTATGTTGATTTCTTTGGCAGTTTATCTAAACAAGAATTTTCATTTTAGCTTTGACATTAAGTTTAAATATTTACAGATTAAATATATAAAGTCGATAATTAATTTTTCATTTTGGCTATTTATCTATTCAGTTGTTTTTGGTTTGATTTGGGAATTAGGGAAGCCGATTTCTGGAATAATGTTAGGAGTTGAAAGTGCAGCTATTTATGGGTTGGCTGTGATGGTTTCTGGATATGTGTCTATGTTTTCGACGACAGTTAGTAGTATGTACTTACCACTAGCCATTAAGTTAGGGAAAATAGATTCGGATGACGAAAGAGTTAATAGGGTTAACATATATGTGGGAAGAGTTTCGCTATTTGTTTTACTATATCTTCTTTTCGGATTTGTGTTAGTTGGCGAAGAGTTTTTTGATATTTGGCTAGGTCAAAAGTATGAAAACTTGTATGAAGTGACTTTTTTGATGATAGCATCTTTTATTCTTCCATTGAGTCAGCACTTTTCTAGTCATTTACTAGAAGCAAAAGGCTACGTTAAGTTTAAGGCCATAAGTATTACATTCTATGCGTTAATAGGATTTTGTTACCTAATTCTCATAGCCGAAACTAATAATATCGTTATTTTTGCAATTATACCTATGTTAATGTTGCAATTAAACCAGATAACTATGATGGTAATATATAAGTTGCATCTTGATTTAGATGTCATATTGTTTGCAAAAAAAACATACTTATGGTTATTACCATTTATTATAACAATTGCTATGGCAGTTTTTCTCCTAGACGTAATAAGTGTTAATGGAATTGAAGGCCTAATATTAAAAGGAACTTCATATACTGCGATCTATGCTTTGTTGCTTTTTATTTACTATAAAGTCAGGTTTCTAGGCTGGTATTCTATAAATGAATAAACTCAATATTAAAAGGTGATTTTATTTTGAAAATTAAAACAATAACCTGTCATGATGTATATAATCATGGAGCGGCTTTGCAGGCATATGCATTAATGAAGTACTTGAAAAAAAACAATCATGACGTTGAAATAATAAATTATAAACCAGACTATCTTTCTAATCATTATAGATTGTTTAATATAAGCAATCCTAAGTATTCTAGGAATAAAATTTTAGCACTGGCATACATTTTAGCGAAGTTACCAAGAAGAATATTATCTCTTTCTAGGAAGCGCTCATTTGATAAATTCAATGAAAAGTACTTAAAATTAACTAAAAGATATAATAGCTATGAAGAGTTAAAGTCATCTCCACCAGATGCTGATGTTTATATTTGTGGCAGTGACCAAATTTGGAATACGTTACATCAGAACGGTCGAGACCCCGCATTTTATTTAGATTTTGGATTACCTACAACAAAGAAATTGTCGTATTCGGCAAGTTTGGCAAGTGAATATATTTTTGAAGGATATGAAAATTTTGTCTTCGAAAAAGTTACTTCTCTTGATTTTATTGCTTGTAGAGAAACCTCCGGGGTTCATATACTGAATGAATTAGGTTTGCTCAACGTAACACACACAATGGATCCAGCATTTTTATTGAGTAAAGATGAATGGAACGAAGTCGCGGAAGAAAAATTCGACGAAAATTATATTCTAATCTATGACTTTGAATCGAGTGATAAGATAAAAAATAAAGCTCAAAACATAGCAGAAAAAAAAGGCTGGAAAATTTACACAATTAATCCTGGTGATTTTTCTTATGCGGATAAACGTTTTGATAATGTTGGGCCTGAAACGTTTCTTTCTTTAATTAGAGATGCTAAGTTGGTTATTTCTAACTCTTTCCATGCTGTAGTTTTTCCGCTTATATATGGCACGCCTTTTATGATAGAAGAACGATCTGAAAACATTAACGCTAGAATGAAAGATATATTCATGACTATAGGATGTAAGGAGCAATATGAATCAGGCGACATCGTATATTTATCAGATGAAATTAAAAAAATTCTAAAAGAAAAAATAGATGTGTCAAAAAGCTATTTGCTAAACTCGATATGTGCTTAATATACTATTTAATTACTGATGGAATTAAGATATGACAGGAGTACCTAAGGTTATACATTACTGTTGGTTTGGAAGAAAGGAAAAGCCAGCTAATGTTATTGAATTTATAAAAAACTGGGAACAGATGTTGCCGGGTTATAAGATCGTTGAATGGAATGAAGACAATTTTGATATAAATTGTTGTAACTATGTAAGGGAAGCGTATGAGCGAGAGAAGTTTGCTTTTGTAAGTGATTACGCCCGTCTATATGCTCTATATAGGCAAGGGGGGATTTACTTGGACACTGATGTAGAGGTGCTTAAGTCTTTAGATGAACTACTTGAGGATGATAATTTAACGTTTGGTTTTGAAGAGTTCAATTATATTGCCACAAGTACAATTATTTCACCGCCTAGGAATGCTTTTATAAAAAAATTTATGGAGTCATACCACAAAAGAACATTCGTAAATCCAGATGGTTCACTTGATATGACAACAAATGTTTCTACTTTAACAGACATGTTAGTTAAGCTAGGATGCCAATTGAATAATACTAAACAGCTTCTCTATTTTGAAAGGGAGGATATTCGTATTATGGAACAAATTGTATTCTCACCGTACGACTATGCAAACTACATTGATAAGTCAGGTAGTCAATCATTTACTATCCATCATTTTGGGCATAGCTGGGCGAGCCATGATAAAGTTAGAAGTCGAAAAATAAAAAAAATTCTACTAGCGATAATAGGAGGGGGCAATCTAAAGAAACTAAGACAAATACAGAGGTTTTTAAAATGAAAAAATATTTTATTGTTCTCGTGTCCTTTATAAAACTCTCTCTTTATAGGTTTATTTTAAGAAAAAATGTAATATTCGAAAATATACAGAGCCACTCAATTTTTTCATCTATCTTGATGAAAGAGAAATCTTATCTAAAACTTGGGATGAATACACAGTTTGATGCATGGAGCGAGGTTTTTGTGGGGGCTGGAGCTAAAGTTAGTATTGGCTCTCGAACATACTTGAATAAAAGATGTATTGTGAGTGCACATGACTCTATAATTATAGGAGAAAATTGCCTATTTGGGCCTGATGTCAAAATATATGATAATAATCACTCTTTTGAAAAAGGCTTTGGCTTAAATCGTAGAGAACACAAAACTAAGCCAATTGTAATAGAAGACAACTGTTGGTTGGCCTCCAATGTTGTTGTTTTGGCAGGTAGTAAAATTGGAAAAAATAGTGTAATTGGTGCATCTGTCGTTATCAAAGGTGAAATCCCTGAGAACTCGATTGTTACATCAAATACTAGTCTCAATATAAGACCTATATCCTGAGGTTTATGTGAAGATTTTATATTTAGTCGACCAGTTGAGCAAGTGTGGTGGTTTGGAAAGAGTTCTATCACATAAAGTAGATTACATTTCTTCTAATAGGGATGACATCTCGTTAGGGTTGTGTGTTGTTGAAGGGGGAGATGACTTTTTCTTTAATATTCCTCAAAATGTTAAAGTGCATAAATTAAATGTTTATTACAAAAAAACAGTGAGTTTATATCGATTTCATAATATTTTGAATGCAATAAAACATTACTCAAAGTTAGCAAATGCTATTGATGATTTTAAACCAGATGTAGTGGTCAACTGTAGTTATGGTTATGATTTCTATTTTCTACCACTGATTGCTAAGCATAAGAGGATAAAACTAGTAAAAGAATATCATTCATCTCGAGCAATGATTACAAAAATAAACAGGATTAGAAGTTTATTTGAACGTCTCTATGATGAAAATGTATTTTTAAGTGAAGAGGAAAAAACGCTATCTAAGTTAAGGAATGGCAAAGTTATACCAAACCCAGTAGTTAGCCTTCGCAAAGAAGAAATTGGAATAAAAGAGGAGGCCAATATAGTTATATCAGCGGGCAGGATAGAGGATGTTAAAGGGTTTGACCAATTGATAAATGCATGGTCGTTAATCCCGGAGGTTCATAATCACTGGCAGTTGCATATTTATGGAGATGGTAATAAAGAAGTTTTGCAAAAAATTGTTGCAGAGCTCAATTTACATATGTCAGTCAGAATATTTCCTGCCACAAGTGATATCGATAAGAAAATCTCAGAAGCAAGTATATATGCGATGAGTTCTAAAACTGAGTGTTTTCCAATGGTCCTGTTAGAAGCTATGCAAAGGAACACTGCTATAGTCTCTTATGATTGCCCGACAGGTCCTAGAAATATTCTAGACAGTGACTGTGGGGTTTTGGTTGAAAACCAAGATGTTAAAAAGCTATCGGAAGGGATTAAGTTTCTAATCGAGAATTCATTGGTTAGGGAAAATATATCAAATAATGCCATTAAAAAAGTAGGTCAGTATAATAT
>JAAEZL010000068.1:3091-8556 GCA_018222875.1 Algicola sp. | reverse complement strand
GACAGGTATAATATTAAGCATGTAATGAGTAAATGGTTTAAAATATTTGGATGTTCAAATGTTTAATATTTTGTCCCCTTCCGACTATACATTGATATTTATGATTTTGGTTGGTTGTTTTACGTTAATAATGAGCTTGTATAGTTATTGTTATCCAGACTTCTCTCGAACAAGAAATATTAAGTTAAACCTACTTGGCTTTCTTGTATTTTTGTTTATTTGGTTTCTTTTGGGGCTCAGGCCCATTAGTTATCATTTCGGAGATATGGGGAATTACAATGTAGCATTCAAATTAATTAAGGCTGGTGAAGATGTTTTTTATGGTGATCTGGTTTTTGACTCTTTAATTAAGTTTTGTGCAAACTATCTTAATGCTGAAGCTTTCTTCTTTATCTGTTTTACTATATATATATTTCCATTTTACTTTGCTTTAAAACGCATTTTTAAAGATTTCTGGATTTGGCCTTTCGTATTAATAATTTCCTTATTTTCATTTTATTCGTTTGGTGTAAATGGTATTCGAAATGGGATGGCTACATCTTTATTCCTTCTTGGGATTTCTTTTTCAGGTTTTTCTCGGTGGCTGATTTTTTTTCTATCTTTCAGTATTCATTCGAGCTTGATCCTACCCATTGTAGGCGTTATTTTGTTCAATAGGTTCAGAAATATAAACTACTTTTTTGTAGGGTGGTGTTTTTGTTTACTGGTTTCAATATTTTTTCCTGGGCTAGATGGAGTATTTTCCGCTACAGGACTCTTTGATGAAAAGTTCACTGCATATTCTAATATATCTACAGACATGGATGGAGTTGGCACGGTTGGTTTTCGACTAGATTTTGTTATATTTAGCTCTTTGCCCATTTTTATTGCTTATTTTTATGTTTATCGACGTCGTGAATTATGTTCAGAGTACTTAGAATTGATAGCTGTTTATTTGACCGCGAATGCATTTTGGTTGTTAATTATAAGGATTCCGTTTAGTAATCGTTTTGCTTATTTATCTTGGTTTCTATATGGGGTAATAGTTGCATATCCTTTAGTAAAAAGTACAGTAGTTTTAAGATATTCAAATCGATACTTTAGTATTTTGCTGTCTGTATTATATTTGTTTAGTATGACGTTAATGTGAGGTTGCTTTGAAATTAGTTACAGTTTTTACACCGACTTATAACAGAGCCTATTGTCTTGAGAAATTATATATCAGTTTAAAAGGGCAAAGTAGTAATGATTTTAAATGGCTTATAATTGATGATGGATCAAGCGATAATACAAAAGATTTAGTGAAAACTTGGATTTCTCAAGGTGATGTTGATATTACGTATGTATCCAAGGAAAATGGCGGGATGCACACAGCTCACAATGTCGCATATAGAACAATTGATACAGAATTAAATGTTTGTGTTGATTCTGATGACTGTATGCCATTGAATGCAATAGAGAGTATAAAGAATACTTGGCTGAAAGTTCGTTCAAATGAAGAATTAGCTGGGCTTATAGGTTTGGATGAGGATACAAAAGGAAGTTTGATTGGTAAAGGCTTCTCTGAAGAGGGCGTGCCAATAACACTTGACGAATATTATCATAAGCAAAAAGGAAAAGGTGACAAAAAACTAGTTCTTAGAACTAGCATTACTAGCGCATATCCTAAATATCCTGAATATAGTGGTGAAAAGTTAGTGCCTCTTAGCTCGTTGTACACGCTAATATGTAGAGACTTTAAGTTGTATCCAGTTAATGATGTTTGGGTAACGGTTGATTATCAACCTACTGGTTCTTCTGCAACAATAATAAGCCAGTATTTCAGAAGTCCCAAAGGGTTTAGATACGCTCGAGTTTTAAGTATGAATTATTCTACTAGTACTTATTTGAAACTTACTAGTGCTATTCATTACAATATATCTAACCTAATATTACGAGAGTTTGTGAAGATATTTAATAATAGTTTTTTTTATATTACAATTCCATTGTTACCACTGTCTGTTTTTTTTTATTGTTACTTAGCTTTAAAATTAAAGAAAAAATAATTTTCGGCTGATTATTATACACAGGTTATTTTCTATCTTTTTTGTGGTTCAAGTTTTTCATTCTCTTCATCCTGTATATTTTGGATATTTATAATTACTTATAATGAAATAGGTCAACTATCTTATGAAAATTCTACATGTTATTAACTCTTTAACTGGGATTGGAGGAGCGGAAAAAAGTTTATCTAATATTTTAAATGAAATTGATAATGAATCCATAGTCGTTTCTTTGCTGAGTGTTGATGATGAAGTTTTGAGAAGTTTATTTGGTGAAAATGTTAAAGTTTATTGCTTGTCGCTCAACTTTAAAAGGGTTTTGAATAGCTTAATTGAGTTCGGACGTATAATCAAAAGAGAACAACCTGACTGTATTCAGTCTTGGATGTATGCTTCTAACGTATTCACCTCATTTGCTTCCTTGCTGTTTCGACATAAAAAACCAGTGTTTTGGGGAGTACATCACTCACTGGATGATATAAAGGGTGAGAAATTGACAACTCGTCTCACTATCTTTGCGTCAAAAATACTTGACTTTCAGCCTCATAGTATCATTTTTTGTGCAAAAAATAGCTTGATTCAGCATGTTAATTATGGAATTTGTCGTCATAAATCGACATTTATACCTAATGGTTACTTTATTTCTGAAAATATAAAAAATTTAAGAGAAGAAAATGTATTTACCATTGGTATGGCGGGGAGATTTCATTTTGCTAAAGACTGGAAGAATGGTATCAATGCGATTCACATATTTTCAAGGAATTATCCAGGTAAGATAAAGCTTAGAATTTCTGGTCATAATATGGATGCTAATAATAAAGAGTTAATTAAATGGTTGGAAGTTTTTAATAATACTAATGTTAGTGTTGATTTACTTGGTGCTATAAGCAATATGGAGCATTTTTATCGAACCTTAGACCTTTTTCTTTTATCATCTAGAACTGAAGGTTTCCCAAATGTTGTATGTGAAGCGATGAGTAACTCTATTCCATGTATAGGTACCGATGTTGGTGATGTAAAGGACATTATAAATAACTGCTACTCGGTAGCGCCTCCACAAAATTCCGAACTTCTTGCAGAAGAAATTTTACGATTTTCATTATTAGACGAAAGAAGGTCTGAAGATATGAGGCGTTCAGCAAAGTCTAGAATTAAGAATTTATTCTCAATATCTAGTGTTTGTCGTATGTATATGGATGTTTGGTCTACAAGATGATCAACTCTAAGAGAATAGTTATATGAAAGTTATGATTATTGGGGCTCTTCCATCTTCGTTGTATAACTTTAGAGGAAAGCTAATTGAATCTTTTAATGCTAATCAATTAAAGCTATTTGCACTCGCTTCGGGAGCAATAAAGAAAGAAGTTGAAAAAATTAACCGATTGGGTGCTGAATATATAGACGCCCCTATTAGTAGAAATGGTTTAAACCCTATTGAAGATATTAAAACTTTCTCATCCCTCCGCAATATTTTTATAGGCAAACAACCTGACATTATCTTAGCTTATACGATTAAACCTATTATCTGGGGTGGTCTAGCAGCAAGATTTACCAACGTAAAATCTTTTTACGCAATGGTTACAGGACTCGGTTATGCGTTTCAAAAAGGTGGCTTCGCTAAATACGTACTCAATGCTCTTGTTAAATTCTTGTATCGTTCAGCATTAAAGAAATCGAAAGGCGTTATATTTCAAAATAGAGACAATATGCAAGTCTTTATTGATGAAGGCATTGTCCCAAAAGAAAAATGTTTTCTCGTAAATGGCTCTGGTGTCGATCTCAGTCATTACAATTTATCATCTTTACCTTCTAACCCTCATTTTCTACTTATTGCTCGATTATTAGGTGATAAAGGGATTAGAGAATACGCTCAAGCCGCTGAATTAGTAAAACAGAAGTATCCAGACGCAGTGTTTGAGTTAGTTGGCCCTGAAGACCCTTCGCCTGATGGCATCAAGCTCGATGAGGTTCATCGATGGACAGAGTCAGGTGCGATTAAATACAGTGGCTCAACGAACGATGTACGCCCATTTATCGAAAATTGCGCCATCTATGTTTTGCCTTCCTACCATGAAGGGATGCCTCGTACGGTATTAGAAGCCATGGCGATGGGTAGACCGATTTTGACTACTGATGTTCCCGGTTGTCGAGAAACTGTTGTGAATGGTGAAAACGGTTGGTTAGTTGAAAAAGCTAATGTAGACCAACTTGCCGAACGAATGATCTGGTTTATCGAGAACCGTAATAAATGGCAAGAGATGGGAAAAACCAGTCACGATATGGCTTATGAAAAGTTTGATGTTCATAAGGTTAACGCAGAAATTTTAAAAATAATGGGGCTATCCAATGAAAAGGATATTTGATTTCACCTCTTCCCTATGTGCTCTCATTTTACTTTCACCAATCATCGCGCTTGTGGCCTGGAAAATACGTAAAAACCTTGGCTCGCCTGTGCTATTTCGTCAAACACGTCCTGGCTTAGATGGTAAGCCATTTGAAATGGTCAAGTTCCGCACAATGAAAGATGCAGTCGATGAACAAGGGAATCCACTGCCTGATTCAGAGCGTATGACGCCATTTGGCGATAAGCTAAGAAACTCTAGCCTAGACGAACTTCCAGAGTTATGGAACGTATTAAAAGGTGACATGAGCTTGGTAGGTCCGCGTCCTTTATTAATGCAGTACTTACCTCTCTATAGCAAAGAGCAAGCAAGACGTCATGATGTAAGACCGGGCGTAACTGGCTGGGCTCAGATCAATGGTCGTAATGCCATTAGCTGGGAAGATAAGTTCAAGTTAGATGTCTGGTATGTCGATAATCGCAGTTTGTTGCTAGATATCAAAGTTCTATTCCTAACCGTTAAAAAAGTCTTCGTAAAAGAGGGAATCTCAGCAGATGGTCACGTAACGATCGAGCCCTTTACTGGTCAAGTAGAGCGAGGCGGCGCAAATGACTAAAACCTGCGCAATTTTAGGTGCGAGTGGTCATGGTAAAGTCGTCGCTGAAATTGCTGAACTAAACGGTTATCAAGACATTGTATTCTTTGACGATCGCTGGCCAGAGTTACAAAGCGTAGAGCAATGGCCTGTGCAAGGTAATTCAGAAACCTTGCTTGCGTCGGCATCGAGTTTTGACCTAACTGTTATTGCGATTGGCAATAGCAAGGTAAGGTTAGAAAAGCACAAACAGTTAATCTCCGTTGGTACGTGTTTTTCTCCGCTTGTACATCCTCGTGCAACGGTTAGCCAATATGCTGAGTTGGGCTTGGGCTCGGTTGTGATGGCGAATGCAGTTATCAATCCTTTTGCTCACATAGGCGATGCTTGCATTATTAATACATCTTCAACGATTGATCACGATTGCCAGTTAGCCGACGGCGTACATGTGAGTCCAGGTAGCAACCTTGCCGGTGGTGTTTCCGTTGGAGAATGCACGTGGTTAGG
>JAAEZL010000068.1:1413-3081 GCA_018222875.1 Algicola sp. | reverse complement strand
GTCAAGTGAAACAACTTATTTCGTTTGGTTCTGGGGCGATGGTCGGGGCAGGAGCCACTGTTGTTGCAAACGTACCAAACTTTCAAACTGTAGTAGGTACGCCTGCGCAGCCTTTAAATAAATCTAAGTAATACTCTTAAAATAACTACTTCAAAGTAATCTCTATTCAGGTGAAATCGTGCTTAATACTCCATTTTCTCCATGGCCTTCTTTTACTCAAGAAGAAGCCGATGCAGCGAGTCGTGTGCTGCTGTCAAACAAAGTGAACTACTGGACTGGTAGTGAGTGCCGTGAATTTGAAAAAGAATTTGCCGCGTGGGCTGGGTGTGAATATGCGATTGCTATTAGTAATGGCACCCTTGCGCTTGATGTGGCACTCAAAGCGCTGAATGTTGATGAAGGGGATGAGGTCATCACCACACCTCGTACTTTTCTTGCTTCGGCATCTTCTATCGTAACAGCGGGTGCTACCCCTGTTTTTGCTGATGTTGACCTAAACAGTCAAGCCATTACAGCCGAGTCGATTGAGGCAGTACTAACGCCAAAAACCAAAGCAGTAATTGTCGTACACCTTGCCGGTATGCCTGCCGAAATGGATGCCATTATGGCACTGTCTGATAAGTATGGTTTTTACGTGATCGAAGATTGCGCTCAGGCACACGGCGCTAAATACAAAGGTCGCAGTGTAGGGACAATTGGTCACATCGGCGCTTGGTCTTTCTGTCAGGACAAGATCATGACAACAGGTGGCGAAGGCGGCATGGTGACTACTAACAATAAAGAGCTATGGTCGAAGATGTGGTCTTACAAAGATCACGGTAAAAACTATGATGCGATCTACAACCGTCAGCACCCGCCGGGCTTTCGTTGGCTTCATGAAAGCTTTGGTACCAACTGGCGCATGACAGAAATGCAAGGCGTGATTGGTCGTATCCAGCTGCGGCGTATGGCCGAGTGGACAGAAAAGCGTCAAACCAATGCTGCCCAAATTGATAAGGCTGTAGAGGGATTAAAAGTGGTACGTCGCGTTCAGGTTCCAGAATATGCTGAGCATGCGGAATACAAACATTACCTTTTTGTTGAACCACAACATTTGGCAGAAGGTTGGACGCGAGATCGTATCGTGGAGACGATCGTAGAGAAAGGCGTACCTGTTTTTCAAGGCAGTTGCTCAGAGGTCTACCTGGAAAAAGCGTTTGATAATACGCCTTGGCGACCAATAGAGCGCTTACCTAATGCGGTTCAACTCGGTGAAACAAGTTTGATGTGTTTGGTGCATCCGACGCTTACCGACGCAGAAATGGAAAAAACATGTCTGGTTTTACGCGAGGTATTGATTCAGGCACAAGCTTAATAATACTGTGCCTTGAGAGTTTGACTGGCAATCAATGCGTTAGTGATGGTAATGATTCACGCTGAGGCATCATTTGCCTTTTATAGGTTTTCTATTCAGGTTCAACACCTTCCTTCCTCTCAATGATTCTAAAAACCTTTGTACATTGAGGGATAGTTTCATCGCCTAGATGAGCAAATCTTTTATAAGATCAAAAAAACATTATGCAACGTCTACAATTCTTCTGGCAATTATCCCGTGCCAATAAGCGCATCGTGAGTGTTTTGACTGATGTAGGGTTTATTTTCATCGCTTTTCATCTCGCACTTTTAGCA
>JAAEZL010000068.1:0-1403 GCA_018222875.1 Algicola sp. | reverse complement strand
CTTTTAGCACGCCTGGGTAATATAGATAACTATTCTAACCTAGTTGTTTTAGGGATTTTAGTTTGTGTCGCTATCGTTACAGTGGCGGTATTTACGCGGCTTGGCTTATATCGTGCAGTGCTTCGCTACCTCACCTTTCAAGCCTTGTCTGTGGTGACCATCGGAGCAGTGGTGTCGGCACTGTTACTTGCGGCTCTGGGTTTTTATACTGGTAATCCGTTCCCGCGCACCGTGCCCATTATTTATGGTGCATTTTTAGCGTTATTATGTGGCGGAGCTCGCGCTGTTATCCGTTCTCTTGTAGCAAAAAGCTATGCACATAAAAGCAGAAATGTGTTGATTTACGGAGCGGGTTCTGGAGGGCGACAGCTTGCTATGGCACTACGCGGTTCTGGTGAGTATCGAGTTCGCGCTTTCATTGATGGTGATTCGACGTTAACCAACACGGTTATTTTAGGACTACCAGTGATACCGATGAGTGATGTGATGAACATGATAAATAAGCACGATGTTACTCAAGTATTGCTTGCGGTTCCAAGTGCTAAGCGTTCACGTCGCAAAGAGATTCTAGATGAGTTGTCTAAGATGTTAGTCGAGATACGCACTGTGCCTGAGTTGACTGATATCGTGTCTGGTAAAGCAAAGATCGATGAGCTAAAAGAGGTTCCTATTGAAGATTTGCTCGGTCGTGATCCGGTCGCACCCCAGCAGGTATTGTTAGAAGCAAACATCAAAAATAAAGTCGTTATGGTTACGGGTGCGGGTGGCTCGATTGGCTCGGAGTTATGTCGTCAGATTCTGATGCAAAAACCGACCGCGATTGTGTTGTTTGAGCTTTCGGAGTTTGGTTTGTATCAAATCGACAGAGAGTTGAATCATCTCAAGCAAGAGCATGGTTTAAGTTGCGATATCATCCCTCTATTAGGCTCTGTTCAGCGCAAGCACCGCCTTGAAACAGCGATGAAATCGTTCAAGGTACAGACGGTTTACCATGCCGCCGCTTACAAGCATGTTCCTTTAGTCGAATACAACGTTGTAGAAGGGGTGCGAAACAATATCTATGGTACCTATTACACGGCATGTGCAGCGATTGAGGCGGGAGTCGAGTCTTTTGTTCTTATTTCGACTGACAAAGCCGTGCGTCCAACGAATGTCATGGGGACAACCAAGCGTATGGCTGAGCTAGGGCTACAGGCACTCGCGGAACGTGAGAATAAAAAGCCCAATGGCACTCGTTTCTGTATGGTTCGATTTGGCAACGTATTAGGCTCATCTGGCTCCGTCATTCCCCTGTTTAAAAAACAAATTGAACGTGGCGGTCCAGTCACCGTGACACACCCAGAGATCACGCGCTTCTTCATGACCATCCCTGAAGCGGCTCAATTAGTGATACAAGCCGGAGC
>JAAEZL010000276.1 GCA_018222875.1 Algicola sp. | reverse complement strand
CGTTAGCCACAATTTAAAGTAACATTTCGGCTTTAGATTCGTCACAAGAATAAACAATCGAATAATGCTAAAAAAAATCACTTTCAAAGTTTTAATTATAACAATATTGCTGCTAAATCAAAATTCCATTTTTGGGCAACAACTTAAAATTGAACCTTATGAATTCATAACAGCTTCAAACGATACAGTTCAGGCAGAAAGGGGAACATTTATGGTAAAGGAAAATAGAGAAAAATCCTCTTCTGATTCTATTAAATTATCCTTTATAAGATTTAAAAGTACAAATCAAAATCCATCAAATCCAATTGTTTATCTATCTGGTGGACCTGGAGGTTCTGGCTCAGAAACCGCCAAATATGAACGATTTGAACTGTTTATGAAATTACGTGAAGTTGCAGATGTAATCGCATTTGACCAAAGAGGAACAGGAATGTCCGACAGATTAATTGATTGTCCGGTTAAACTCAACATTCCAATGTCCAAACCTTTAACAAAAGATGATTATTTAAAAATAACAACTGACAATTTAAAAAAATGCAAATCTTTTTGGGATTCTGAAAAAGTTGATTTATCTGCTTACAACACAACAGAAAGTGCAAAAGATTTAGATGCATTGAGAAAAGTACTTAATGTGAGTAAAATATCACTTTGGGGTATTAGCTATGGTTCACATTTGGGATTTGAATACATAAGGCTTTTTGAAGAAAATATTGACAAAATGGTCTTGGCAAGTTTAGAAAGTCCTGATGAAACTTTAAGGCTACCGTCAAAAACAGATGCTTTTTTAAACGAAATATGCGAGCGTGCAAAAGATAATTATGGAATGAGTCCCAAGTATCCTAATTTAAAAAATAAGATAATTGAAGTTCACAAAAGACTCAAAGAAAAACCTGTAGTTGTGGAAATAGAAGATGACAAAGGAAAAAAAATAAAAGTAGGAATATCTGACTTTGAGTTACAAATTGCAATCACAGCAATCTATTTAAGAGACCCTTCTATATCAAATAAAATCCCCAAATTATATTCAGAATTGCATAGTGGTAATTTTTCTGAAATTGCACAAATGATAAAACTAATAAAGCAATCTATTTCAGAACCTGAAAACCCAATGTCCTTTGCAATGGATATGCATAGCGGTGCGTCCGATACAAGAAAAAAAGAAATCAGAAAACAATTGAAAACTTCATTACTTGGAGATGGTATCAATTATTTGATGTTGGATTGGATAGACGAACTTAATTATTTTCATCTTCCCGAAGAATTCAGAAAACTCAAAGAGAACAATGTAAAAGCATTACTATTGAGTGGAAAAATGGATGGTCGGACTTATCTATCATCTGCTGTTGAGATTGCCAAGTCATTTAAAAACGGACAACATATTATAATCGACAATGCTGGACATAATCTATATATGCTATCACCTGTAATCGGAGATTTAGTACTTGAATTTTTCAAAGGAAAAGAATTAAATATTAGCGAAATAAAACTAGAACCAGTTACATTTGAATAAAAAACTGTGGCTAACATCGTATATAATTTATTGCTAGTTCTAGCCTACTTACGAAAATCCTCGCGGATTTTCTATTCGGTTTTTATTTGCTAAATTAGGTGCTTAAACACGCAACAAACCATATACAAACACGTTGGGCATAATTTGGAAATGAACACTAAATCAAAAGAAAGGCTTCTAATAAATTATTGCAATGCACGAAAAACTTGGGAAGCATAGTGTTTTATGAATAACATCCATTTAGAACCTTCAAAACCTGAAATTAGAAAAGCAGTAGATCGGAATGAGCTACTTGAGTATTCTAGATATATTCTCTTAAAAGATTTACATATTGAATTGTATAAAATTATAAAAGACAAAGAAAGAACTTGTAGAGACAATATTTTCCTATTATTAAGAAAACAAAATAACGACAAAGCAATAGAACATTTAGGAAAACTGAATTCTATGAGAACGGAAATTAATGATTTGAATAATACACGTGATAAATTTTACGCTCATCTTGACCCTGACTATTCTAATTTTTTAAAAGGATTTAAAGTCAACGATTATTATAAGCTATTTGAATTAATTGAGAAAGGAATTATAATCCTAGGGCTGAAAGCAGAATTAATGTCGTCATTAGAAAGTCTGACTTCAAGGAACGATTTTAAGTTAGCCGAATAAAAACTATGCCAAACAA
>JAAEZL010000067.1 GCA_018222875.1 Algicola sp. | reverse complement strand
CAACCAGGAGATGAAGGAGTTGCTCTTATGCCTAATATTGGTATTTATGATAAATATGCTATTGAATGGGGTTACAGACCAATTTTAGGTAAAACTGCCGAAGAAGAAAAGCCTATTTTAAATCAGTGGATAATGGAACATGCAGGTGATCCTATGTATCGTTTTGGTCATCAACAAGTTGGTGATATTCACGATCCAAGTTCTCAAACTGAAGACTTGGGTGATGATGCGATGTTAGCAAGTGAATATGGCATCAAAAACTTAAAACGTATTGTTCCTAATTTGATAGACTGGACGACTGAAGCTGGCGAAAATTATGATGATTTAGAAGAAATGTATGGTCATGTTTTATCTCAGTTTAATCGTTATATGGGACATGTTTCTAATAATATTGGTGGTGTTTACGAACATTATAAAGCGGCAGATCAACCAGGTGCTGTTTACACTCCTGTTCCAAAAGATCATCAAAAACGCGCCATGAAGTTCATTCAAGATAATTTATTTGATACGCCAGATTGGCTAATAAATAAAACCATTTTTGACCGTATTGAATATTCAGGTTCTGTTGATCGTGTGAGAGGTTTACAAGTTAGAACATTAAATAATATCATGAGTTTAGGTAAGATGCAACGTCTTACTGAAGCTGAAACCTATAATGGAAATGATGCTTATGCACTTACTGACATGATGAAAGATTTACGCCAAGGCATCTGGAGTGAATTGCGAACCGGAAGACCTATCGATACCTACAGACGTAATTTACAACGTGCTCATATTGATAGATTAGGCTATTTGATGACTGCTGAAAACCAAAGCGGACGTTCACCTAGTCCTTATATGAAGCGAACTGCAGTGAATACGAGTCAGTCTGATATAAGAGCTGTTGTTAGAGCTGAATTAATATCGTTACGTAGCCAGTTACGATCTGCCAGAGGTGCTGATGCGATGAGTAGAATTCATATTGCTGATGCCTTAGAGCGAATTGATGCTATATTAAATCCGAATGGATAATTGTTTGGATGAATTTACAACAAGTAAAAAAAGCTTCAGGTATCTCTGAAGCTTTTTTTTATTCCAGTATTGAAAGAATACCTGTTTTATAGTTTTCAAAACTTATAAGATTGTTATGTGCTCCTCCTTCAATGGTTATAAACGTTGTTAATGCTTCTGGAGCAACCGCTTTTAATTTTTCTGCAGAACTATAAGGAATCACAGCATCATCGGTTCCATGAAACATTGTAATTGGGCATTCTACTGACGTGATAAATTCATTTGAAGGAAACTGGTACTTCAGCAATCCTTTTACAGGAAATATTGGAAATCGCTGTTTTGCCACATCTAAAATACTGTAATAAGGTGTTTCTAAAATAAGTTGCTTCGGTTTGTGTTTTGAAGCTAAATACGTCGCAATTCCTGTTCCTAAAGAGCGTCCATATAACACAATATCATCTTCATCATAGTGTTTCAACAAATACTTATAACAATAATCGGCATCATCATAAAACCCTTGCTCACTCAGCTTACCTGTACTCTTTCCGTAGGTTCTGTAATCCATAATAAGAACGTCATAATTCAGAGACACAAAATGTTCTCCTATAATTCCCCATCGACTCAAATCACCTGCGTTTCCGTGAAAGTATAAAATCACACCTTTTGGGTTTTCTATCTTAAAATGAATGGCATTAATGGAAACATCTTCAGCTGTTTCAAAAAACAACTCTTCAAAAGGATATCTGAAATCATATTGATAATCCTGAGCCAAAGTTGACGGTAAAAACAACATCTTTTCCTGTAAAAAATAAAGTGAAGTACCTAGCATAACATAAAGAACTAATAAAATTTTAAAGACGCGTTTAAGCCTTCTTTTTAGTCGGTTTTGAGGAGTGAATGACATTAATACTTGTGGTTTTTAAATCTATAGTTTTGGGTGAGTTATTGATAATATCGTCTAACATACTGTGATAGGATTCAAAATTATTGAGGTCTTTATGTCCACCATCAATGACAGTATGTAGTTTAGTGAGATTTGGATTTACCAAAGCTAACTTTACACTTGTTTTATAAGGGATTAATTTATCGTGCGTTCCGTGAATGATATGAATCGGACATTGAACATATTTTAACCATTTGTACGTCGGTAGAGGATATTTCATTAACAGCGATAACGGCATAAAAGGTGCATAACGTGCTGTCACTTTGGTTAAACTGTAATAAGGTGCATCGAGTATGAGCATTTTGGGATGATTCATAGAAGCCAGCTTTGCTGCAAATCCAGAACCTAAAGATCGTCCGTAGAGAATGATATGGTCTTCAGTAGTCATATCTTTGAGTTTATTATAAACCAATTGCAAATCTCTCTTGATTGCTTTTTGCGAACGTCTTCCTGTACTTTTTCCAAAACCTCTGTAATCAACCATAAGTACATTATAACCATGTCTCGTAAAATCTACAGCAAATTTTCCCCAACCCTTAATACTTTTTGAATTGCCTTTTAAGTATAATACCACGCCTCTGCTTTCCCCTTTAGGAAAAAACCGTAAACCATTAATGACAGCTCCATCTCTGGTTTCCAGATTATACTCTTTAGTTTCCTGATTTTCATAATCAAACTGAAAATCTTTAGGCAACTTTTCAGGTTTAAAAAGCATATAGTCTTGTAGATAGTAGAGCGCAATACTAATAGCTAAATACACAACCAATACTGTAACAACTATAGACAACCAATATGCCATACTGAGGGTTTTAAGTACATACAAGATAGGAAATTAATTGAGAATCTTATTTTGAAAGCCTGCTGCTAAGTTTATGTAAGTTAAAATCGTTTACTTTGTATTTCAATTAAACCAAGTATGTATTTTTTACCCGAAAAGTTAGATAACTATGTGGTAGCACATTCTCAGGAAGAACCAGAATTGTTACAACAACTCACCAGAGAAACCTATCAGAAAATTTTGCAGCCTATCATGCTTAGCGGACCATATCAAGGTCGAGTGCTCAGTATGATTTCGAAATTAAAGTCGCCTAAAACTATTTTAGAATTAGGAACGTTTACGGGTTATGCAACTTTGTGTTTAGCTGAAGGCCTGCAAAGTGATGGTCATATTGACACCATAGATGTTAATGAAGAACTGGTTGACTTTCAGAGAAAATACTTTGATCAATCAGAATTTGGACATCAGATTCATCAACATCTGGGACATGCGTTAGATCTCATTCCTGCGTTGGAAACTACTTATGATTTGGTTTTTATTGATGCTGATAAGCCCAATTATTCCAACTATTTTCATTTGATTATAGACAAGATAAATCCTGGAGGTATCATCCTTTCTGATAACGTCCTTTGGCATGGAAAAGTAATAGAACCTTTAGATGAAAAAGATACGTCTACAAAGGCTGTTTTAGAGTTCAATACACTTTTAAAGGAAGATTCACGAATTGAAACCGTAATGTTGCCTATACGTGATGGGTTATCAGTGAGTCGGAAAAAATAAGAAGCTTACTGCTCTCGCTTAATAGAGCCAGAGAAATCTTCAATTTCATCTTTAACCTTAGTAATCTCTTCTTTAATGTCCTGAGTGACATTAGTTTCAATCTTATTACCTTCTGTAGATGATTTTTTAATTTCAGATTTGATATCATTAGATGCGTCTCTTAAACTGCGCATTCCTTTTCCTAAACCTTTTGCAACTTCAGGAATTTTATCGGCACCAAAGACCATCACAGCTATAAATAGTATGAACATGATCTCTGTGGTTCCTATAAATAAAAATGTTGCTAGTAAATTCACACTGCAAATATACTAAGATGTTTCGATTGGATTGAAATTGATAGTTAAATTATTTTCAATTTCGCTTAATTTAATCCTCAACACTTTCAACTTGGATATTAAACGCTAAAAGCTTGGCAATTAAGAATTCAAAGAGTTTGATATCATTTTGCAGATTACAAATGTCTAAAAACTCAGAATCTTCTGAAGCATAATAGAAAAAATCATTCTTTAGTTCTTCGTCTAACTCTATGTGACCAAAAAGTTCATCAGATAACTCAGCTTTGGCTTTATTCATGCAAGCATCTTGTTCTTCTAACCTAACGATGTGTTTTAGTCTCTTGGTTCGTCCGGAAATTCGATTCAAAATCTTATGAATATTAATCGTCGCTATCAAGCCATAGTAATACACAAACTTTCCACCATCGGCTTCCAGTAAACGTCGCTCTTTTTGAGTTTTAGGCTTTCCTGTATAGCCAGGAATTCCAACATCATAAAAATTAAGATTTGCCTTGGCATCGCTATTTTTTATATCAGATTGTAAGTCGCCAGTCAACACTTTTCCAACGATGACTTCATCAAGCTCATTAATACGATCTTCAAGCGTAACGCTCAAAAATTTTGAGACCATTATATCTTCTGTTACAACTATAGTTTGTGGAATATACTGAACGCTTGAAACCAATATAGTATCTTTTAATTTCACAGGAATTTTGAAACCTCCGTTTTCATTAGTGATGGTATATTCTTCTGCTGAAACGTTTAAAATATGAATCCCTTCAAGTTCAGAACCAGCAGTTACTTTGCCTTGTATTTCAATGGATTGAGAAGTTATAACTCCAAATTGAGATAAGCATAAAATTAAAAAAACCGTATGTTTAATCGGTAACATTCTTTTTCTTCAAGAATGTTTTACTTTTCTGACTGAGAACTTCAAGAAATTCTAATTCTTTTCCGTAGTTAAGCAAGGTGAAATCAAAATTTTCATCATCTTCAACATACCTAATAAATTCCTCGACGCGATGCTCTGGAATTCCAAAATTATCTACTAAAAACGATGACCCGAAATAATATTTTATTGAACTCACAGGAACTTCAGTAATTCCAACTGCTTTTTTATCTTTAACTTCAGATCTAAATAATGGTAGTAACAACTGATCTACCACATTGATAATATTTAAACCATTAACCATCGTTTGAGATTGTGAGTGCATGCCAATGTTGTTTATTTCAGATCTGTTATCGTCTGTAAACTCATATTCGTCACTTTTCTTTATTCCGAAATAAAGCGCATCCAACTTTGGGTTGAATGTTTTTACGCTGGCAATATCGGTATCTAAATCTCCTGAAAGTCCTTTTGTCATAACTAAAACTTCATCCAGCTTATTAATTTCCTCAATTAATATAACCCGAATACGTTTGGATTTCAAAATGGCTTCACTGACTTTAAAATCAAAATTTTGATACTGTAGTGCTCTAACTTCAATAAAATCGTTTAAAGCAACAGCAAGTGTAAATTCACCGTTTTCGTCGGTAACAGCACCTTTATTTGACGATGTATTAAAAACGGTTATTCCTTCAATATCATTGCCTTCAACAATAATTGTTCCTTCAACAACAACACGTTTTACATCTTGAGATATGGCACAAAAACTCAGGCAAAACAGTAATAATGGTAATAGCTTTTTCATAGGTCAGTTATTTCTTATAAAAATAATTTCAAATGATTTAATTTCAACATAAACCCTTGTAAACTTTTGTTAAATTAAAGGTTTACTTAAATTTACAATAAATAAAATGAAGTCTGAAACAGACTCTTAATAGTTTTAACTTTTTATAATGAAAAACATCATCATAGCCAGCACATCAACCATCCATGGCAGTGGTCCTTTAGAATATTTATTAGACGAACTCTCCGTTTTTTTTAAAGACACAACAGAAATACTTTTCATTCCCTATGCAAGACCTGGAGGGATTTCTCATGATGAATACACCTCAAATGTCAATAAAGCATTTAGTCAAATAGGAAAAGTTGCCAAAGGTATTCACGAATTTGAAGACCCAAAAGCAGCTGTTACCAATGCTAAAGCTATTTTTACTGGTGGAGGAAATACGTTTGTTCTTGTTAATCAACTCTATAAAAATGACTTATTAGAATCAATTAAGAACGCTGTCAATTCAGGCACGCCTTATTTAGGAACAAGTGCAGGAAGTAATATTTGCGGACTTACAGTAAACACAACCAACGATATGCCAATTGTATATCCACCAAGTTTTAAAACGTTTGGTTTAGTGCCATTTAATATCAATCCGCATTATTTAGATCCTGATCCTACAAGCACACATAAAGGTGAAACAAGAGAAACTCGCATTAAAGAATTTCATGCGTTTAACACACAACCTGTAGTTGGAATTCGAGAAGGAAGCTGGTTAGCTGTAAAAGGTGATTCCATTATTTTAAAAGGACAGCTTACTGCTCGTATTTTTGAACACAACAAAGCGCCTTATGAAGTTGAACCTGAAACACAACTAAACACATTACGATAAAAAAGCCTCATCGTTGTGGATGAAGCTTTTAGAGCGAGAGACCAGGTTCGAACTGGCGACATTCAGCTTGGAAGGCTGACGCTCTACCAACTGAGCTACTCTCGCATTCTGAGCGCAAATATAAATAAACTCAATGTTCATTTCAAAGATAAATCTAAAGCTTTTTTAAAAAATGATATCCTAGAATTTCAAAACCTTCATTGTAGTAAAACTTATGTGATGGGTGATTTTGAACATAGGTGTTTAGTTCTGCCGTTGCAACACCTTTAGTTTTCACATGACTGTAAATCCAACCTAAGAACTGCTTGCCTAAACCTCCATTCCTGTAGTCTTCAGCAATAAACACATGATCTAGCTCTACACTTTTCCCTGCATAATGTCGTGTGCAGGACCAAAGTCCGGAAACACCAATTAAGTCACCTTGATCATAAACTACTGCGCATTCGTAATTCTCAGTTACCATATCTGCAAACCGTTCTTTTAAGATAGCTTCAGAACATTTATGGCTCGTTAATTGTTGTATCAAAGGTATGATGTCATTAATTCTTGAAGGTTCTAAAATTTGAAACTGAAATGACATACGTATAATTTTTAAAGTGAAGATAATTATTTTTAACTGAAAATGAATTAGTACATTCACTCTAACAAATGCAAAACTATTGAAACGAAGACATTTTATAAAATCTACTCTAGCTTCAGGACTGGCATTTTCCCTGATTCCTCAATTAGCATTTCAAACAAACACAAATCAAATCAGTTATGAAGAATTGATTGGTAAAGGTCTTCCTGAACTCTATGGTGAAGGTTATCAATTGCGAAAAGAAGCTCACGATGCGTTGACAAATTTAAAAAATGAAGCGCTTAAAAGTGACATTCGTATTCAGGTTGTTTCTAGTTACAGAAGTTATAATCATCAAAACAGAATTTGGAAACGCAAATACAACAGAAATATTAAAAATGGTTTTAATCCACAGGAAAGTATTCATAAAATTATTGAATATTCTACCATACCTGGAACTTCCAGACATCATTGGGCAACAGATATCGATATTATTGATGCCAGCGTTCCACAACCTTCTTCAGTTTTACAAACCAGACATTTTGAAAACAATGGTTGTTACAAAAATCTCAAACTTTGGATGGATGAACATGCTAATACTTATGGATTTTATTTGGTGTACACTAACCATTTAAACCGTAAAGGCTTTAGGTATGAGCCTTGGCATTATAGTTACAAACCACTTTCAAGTCATTATCTATCACAATACTTAAATTTGAATATTAAAGACATCATAACTAAAGAAAATCTATTAGGAAACACTTATTTTTCTGATGAATTCATTACGAAGTATTTAAACGATAATATTTTGGATATAAATCCGGAACTTTTGTAAATTTAGAACACAAACAACCGAAACCATGAGAGGAAAAAATCTAAAAATCAGACTGCTAATTGGTGTGGCTATTGCTTTATTTTTTGTTGTTAAAAGGTGTAGTCAGCGGGAAGAAAACCCATACACTGGTCGTATGCAAACCATTTCAATGACACCTGATAGAGAAATTCAAATCGGACTTGCAAGTGCTCCAGGAATGGCTCAACAACATGGAGGCTTACATCCAAACACACAATATCAGGCTTTGGTTGATGATGTTGGACAAAAATTAGTAAACAGCAGTATTGCGAGCTCAACGCCATATGAATACGAATTCCATTTATTGGCAGATCCTAATACAATCAATGCTTTTGCTTTACCTGGCGGACAAATATTTATAACGTATGCTTTGTTTTCACAATTAGAAAATGAAGACCAGCTTGCTGGTGTTTTAGGTCATGAAATCGGACATGTTTTAGGGAGACATAGTGCAGAACGAATCGCTGAAAGTGAGTATTGGCAAGGTTTGGTAACCGCAGGTTCTGTTGGAGGTGATATTGGAGGTTTAGTGAGTGGTATTGGACAAAACACTTTGTTAACTAACGGAAGAGATGATGAATTGGAAAGCGATGATTTAGGCGTGAAATTTATGATGAAAGCAGGTTATCAAGCTGAAGAAATGATTGATGTGATGGAAATCTTAAAAGCTGCTGCTGGTCCTAATCGCGTTCCGGAGTTCCAAAGTACACATCCTGATCCTGAAAACAGGATAGAAAAAATAAAAGAATCAATAGCTAAATACAAAAAGACGCTTTAAATAAAGCGCCTTTCTGAACTAACTAACTAAAATAATTGTCATTTTTTTTAATGACTTATTCCTGTGTTTTTTAAGATTCTAAACTTCTTAAATAAGATAAAGCATCTTGTGCATTAGATGCTTCTGCATACTTTTCTGCAGTCATTCCTTTATCACTTTTAATGTTTAGTTTAGCACCATTTTCAACTAAAAGCTTTAAAATATCTAAACGATTGTACTTTGCTGCATACATAGCAGGTGTTAATCCTTGAGACGTTTTGTTTACATTAACGCCTAAGTCGATTAGTTTCTGAACAGTTTCAATGTCGCCTTTTACTATAGACAAACAGAATGGACTTACATTTGATTTCTTAGCAACTACTTCATAAGTAGAGGTATTACTAATAACATTTTTTGCATTTAAAGCTGTTACTGAAAATGCCATTGCGATTGCAACGATAACTACTGATTTTTTCATGATGAAAGATTTTAAATTAATTGATTGTTTTTTGATTATATTAAAGAGACGATTATTTTTTATAAGTGTTACACCAAAAAAACACAAATAACATTTTTTTAACTCTTTGTAAACAAATATGTTAAGAGCTTCACAATTAATTAAAAGTCTATAACACCTTTTGAATCAAAGCTTAATGTATTATTAAAATACTTTATTTTGTTGGCTTATTTCTATCATTTAGGATCATAAACTTTTATCTTTGAACATAAATATCACATCATGAATAAAAAAGTTATTTTGATGATTCTTGACGGTTGGGGAAAATCTCCTGACCCAAAAGTTTCGGCCATAGACAATGCCTATACGCCTTTTATAGATTCACTTTATAAAACATATTCTCATGCTTCCTTAAGAACAGATGGTCTTCATGTTGGTTTACCAGAAGGACAAATGGGAAATAGTGAAGTTGGCCATATGAATCTTGGAGCCGGAAGAATTGTGTATCAGGATTTGGTAAAAATTAACTTAGCGGTTGAAAACAACACCTTAAAGGATGAACAAACATTAATTGATGCTTTTAAGTATGCAAAAACCAATAACAAACCGGTCCATTTTTTAGGATTGGTAAGTGATGGCGGTGTACATTCTCATATTAATCATTTATTTGGATTGATTGATGCTGCTCAAAATGCTGGAGTTGAACAATCGTTTGTACATGCCTTTACTGATGGTCGTGACGTTGATCCTAAATCTGGATTCGGATTTATTACCTCTTTAGAAAGTCATATTAAAAATACAAATACAAAATTAGCTTCTGTCACTGGTCGTTACTACGCTATGGATAGAGATAAGCGCTGGGAACGTATAAAACTCGCTTACGATGCTGTAGTTAATGGTATTGGTGAATTTTCGAAAAGTGCCACTGACGCCATTCAAAACAGCTATGATAATAGTATTACTGATGAATTTATCAAACCGATAATTATGGTTGATGATGCCAACAATCCTGTTGCAAAAATACAATCAGGAGATGTGGTTATCTTCTTTAATTTCAGAACTGATAGAGGACGAGAACTTACGGAAGCATTATCTCAAAATGATTTTCATGAGCAAAATATGCATCAACTGGATTTGTACTATGTAACTATGACAAATTATGACGACTCCTACAGAGGAATTAATGTTATTTACAATAAAGATAACCTCACCGAAACGCTGGGAGAAGTTCTTGCAAAACATAATAAAACGCAAATCAGAATTGCTGAAACTGAAAAATATCCTCATGTGACCTTTTTCTTTTCTGGAGGACAAGAAGAACCTTTCAAAGGTGAAACCCGGATTTTAAGAAATTCACCTAAAGTAGCTACTTATGATTTAAAACCAGAAATGAGTGCTTTTGAACTTCGCGATGCCTTAGTTCCTGAACTTAAAAAAGGAGAGGTTGATTTTGTATGTTTAAATTTCGCAAATGGTGATATGGTTGGTCATACAGGAGTTATGGAAGCTGCTATTAAAGCTTGTGAAGCTGTTGATATATGTGTAAAAGACGTTGTTCAAACTGCTCTTGAAAAGGACTATACTACCATCCTGATTGCAGATCATGGCAACTGTGAAACCATGATTAATCCAGATGGCTCACCTAATACTGCTCATACAACAAATCCTGTCCCTATCATATTAATAAACAATGATCATACAACAATCAAAGATGGTATATTAGGAGATCTGGCACCAACAATTCTCGAACTAATGGGAATTGAACAACCTGAAGCTATGACTCAAAAATCATTAGTAGCACTTTAATTTAAAAAAGGATAATTATTGTATTTTTGAAAATTATAAGGACTAACCTATGAATTTTTTAGACAAACTCGTTATTGCCATAGATTTTGACGGAACCATAGTTGAAGATGCTTATCCTAAAATTGGAAAAGCACGTATTTTCGCATTTGAAACTATGAAACGCCTGCAAAAAGATGGTCATCGTTTGATTTTATGGACCTATAGAAGTGGTTCTAAACTAGATGATGCTGTACAGTTTTGTAAAGAAAATGGCATAACTTTTTATGCCGTAAATCAGAGTTTCCCTGAAGAACAATACGATAACAAAGTCAGTCGTAAAATTTATGCAGACATCTACATAGACGACAGAAATATTGGAGGTGTTTTAGGTTGGGGTGAAGTGTATCAGCTCATTACCAAACAAACTTTAGATATTAAAGAGCCCAAGCGCAAAAAAGGCTTTTTAGGTCTGTTCAAGTAAATAAGATATTACATCATCTCAAAATAGGCTTTGTCTATACGTTCTCTATGATCTGGATGTGCAATATTGACTAAAGCTTTTACGCGTTCTTTTATTGTTTTTCCATAAAGATTAGCCACACCATATTCTGTCACTACATAATGAACATGAGCTCTTGTTGTCACAACTCCTGCTCCAGGTTTTAGCACAGGCACTATTCTACTCACTCCTTTTCTTGTAATAGATGGCAATGCTATGATTGCTTTTCCTCCCTGACTTAATGATGCGCCTCTAATAAAATCCATTTGACCTCCAACACCCGAATACATAGAAGAACCAATTGAATCCGCACAAACCTGACCTGTTACATCTACTTCAATTGCTGAATTAATAGCAACCATCCTTGGGTTTTGTTTTATATAAGCCGCATTATTAGTGTAATTTGAAGCACGCATTTCCACAAAGGGATTATCATCTACATAGTCATATAGTCGCTTAGAACCTATTAAAAATGTCGTTAATGCTCTACCACGATTTATCTTTTTATAGTTACCGTTTATGACATCATTTAATATTAAATCAATCACACCATCTGAAAACATTTCAGTGTGTAATCCTAAATCTTTGTGATTTGTTAATCGGGTTAAAACCGCATTAGGAATGGAGCCAATTCCCATTTGCAAGGTACTTCTGTCCTCAATTAAATTAGCAACGTAATCTCCAATTTTACTCTCAACCTCATTAGGTTCTGCCATTTCATGCGATGGCAGAGCTTCGTCTGATTCTACAAAATAATCAATCTCTGTAATGTGTATAATTCCTGCTCCGTGAGTTCTTGGCATTTGCGGATTTACCTGAGCAATCACACATTTGGCATTATCAATAGCTGCTAAAGTTGCTTCTACGGAAACTCCTAATGAACAATAGCCATGACGATCTGGAACAGAAACATGAATGAGAACGACATCTAAATCTAAAATTCGTTGCTGGAACAGACGAGGCAATTCACTCAAGAAAACAGGCGTATAAGAACCATTTCCTCCTTTTAACGTATGTCTTACATTCTTTCCAATAAAAAATGAATTCACATGAAAACTATCTTTTAATTCTGGATTTGCATAAGGCGCTTCACCTTCCGTATGCAAATGACATACCTCAACATTTCTTAACTCTTCATGTCTATTTGATAACGCTTTGATAAGAGTCTGTGGTGCTGCTGCTGCGGCCTGAATATATACTCTATCATTAGATTTAACAACTTTTAAGGCGTCTTCTGCTGTAACGGTTTTATACATATGAAAATAATTTTAAGATGGTACAAAAGTAGTGTACCAAAGGCATATAAAAACTGTCAAATATCATATTTAAGTTAAATTTTTTAAATTTTAATTTTGAGTATCTTTGCACATATTTTTTAGACATGATTATAGTAAAAACAAAAGAAGAGATAGAAATAATGCGCCAAAGTGCCTTAGTGGTTTCTAAAACCCTAGGAATGCTAGCTAAAGAGGTAAAGGAAGGTGTTACAACAAATCAATTAGATAAACTTGCTGAGGATTTTATTAGAGCTCAAGGTGCTGTTCCTGGCTTTTTAGGATTGTATGATTGTCCGTCAACCTTACTATGTAGTGTAAACGAAGCTGTTGTGCATGGTTTACCAACAGATACGCCTTTAAAAGATGGCGATATTGTATCCATAGATTGTGGAGCACTAATGAATGGGTTTTACGGTGATCATGCCTATACATTTGAAATTGGAAATGTTGCTCCTGAAACTAAAAAACTAATTCAGGTGACTAAAGAATCATTATATGCTGGCATACGTGAATTAAAAGTTGGCAATCGTGTAGGTGATGTTGGCTATGCTATACAAAATTATTGTGAAGCTCATGGCTATGGTGTTGTAAGAGAACTGGTTGGTCATGGTTTAGGCCGAAAAATGCATGAGGATCCCGAAATGCCAAATTATGGACGCAGAGGTCGTGGTAAAAAATTTATTGAAGGCATGGTCGTAGCTATTGAACCTATGATTAATGGAGGTAATCATCGCGTCAAACAATTAAAAGACGGCTGGACTATTGTAACTCAAGATGGGAAACCGAGTGTTCATTTTGAACATGATGTTGCTATTATAGATGGTAAACCTGAAATTTTATCAACATTTGCATATGTTCATAATGCTTTGGGAATTACATCTGATGAAGAAGATGAATTTAGAAAAGAGGCTTTAGTGCTCTAATTGCCATTTATGACTGTAGAATTTTTAGAAAAAGAACTGTCGTTCTTACGCAACAAACTAAACACTCATAACCTATATTGTACATTATCTTCAGTTGAAGATATTAGAATTTTTATGGGACAGCATGTTTTTGCTGTATGGGATTTTATGTCGTTATTAAAAGCACTTCAAAATCATTTAACAACTACTACACTTCCCTGGATACCAGTTTCAAATCCGTCTACGGCTCGCTTCATTAATGAAATCGTGCTTGGAGAAGAAAGTGATCTAAATGAGTTAGGTGAAACCAAGAGTCATTTTGAAATGTACTTAGATGCCATGAAACAGATTGATGCTAACACTTTTAAAGTTGAACATTTTATAGCACATATTCAAAATGGCAGTACAGTTAAAGAGGCTTGTGATGCTATTAGGTTAACCTCAGAAACTTTTAAATTTATCAACTTTACGTTTGATATTATTAATACTGCTGAACCTCATAAAATAGCCTCTGCTTTTACATTTGGTCGTGAAGATGTAATACCTGATATGTTTTTTCAAATTATTAATCAATCTAAAACCAGCGATAACTCTTATAGCAAATTGAGATATTACCTTAAAAGACACATCGAATTAGATGGCGACGAACATGGACCATTATCCTTAAAAATGATTGAAGAATTATGTGGTAATAATCCCAAAAAGTGGGAAGACGTTTTAACCGTAGCAAAAGATGCTTTACAACATCGTATAATGCTGTGGGATGGCATTGAACATTTAATTTATTCTAAAAAAATGATTGACATTTAAACTTTGAAAAAGCTCTTCAAAATAATATTAAATACCATTCCAAGACCTATACTTATTAGGTTAAGTTATATTGCTCGGCCCTTACTTGCCTTTTTTCTGAAAGGAAACAAATTTACAGATCCTATTGATGGAAAGTCGTTTAGAAGTTTTTTACCTTATGGCTATGGTAATCAGCGAAATAATGTATTGTCGCCTTCTACATTATCCTTAGAACGCCATAGATTACTTTGGTTGTACTTAAAAAATGAAACAGATTTCTTTTCTGCAGAAAAAAAAGTATTGCATTTTGCACCAGAACAATGCTTTTTAAAACGCTTCAGAAACTTAAAGCATATAGACTATACGACTACCGATTTAGAGTCTCCTATTGCAGATGTTAAAGCTGATATTTGTAACCTTCCGTTTGAAAATAACAGTTATGATGTGATTTTGTGTAATCATGTGTTAGAACATATTCCGGATGACACCAAAGCGATGCAGGAATTATTTCGGGTACTAAAACCTGGTGGCTATGGTGTGTTTCAAATTCCGCAGGACTTATCTAGAGCCGAAACATTTGAAGATAACACTATCACAGACAAAAAGGAACGTGCGAAAGTTTTTGGGCAATACGATCATGTTCGCGTATATGGTCTTGATTATTTTGACAAGCTACGTTCGGTTGGGTTTAATGTTGAAGAAGTTGATTATACCTCAAAACTTTCCGAGGAAGACGTTAAGAAATATTGCCTGGCAAAGGGTGAGATTATTCCTGTTATGTATAAATCTTAATGCTCTGGAAAGTCATTTAAATTTAAAGTCTCCAATTCATTATTTTCATTTTCAAAGACTAAAAATGCTTTAAGTTCTGGATGGGCTTTCAAAAACTCGGTAACCTTTTCAATTCCCATAGCCTGAAAAGCAGTTGCATAGGCATCAGCAGTCATACAATCTTCAGCAATAACGGATACACTCAAGATATTTGTTTTACTGGGATAACCTGTTTTTGTATCAATAATATGAGCATAGCGATTGCCTTGTTCATCTGTTTTAAACTTTCGGTAGGTTCCAGAAGTTGCCATACCAACATTGGTAAGTGTAATCGCTTTTAAAACGGATTGTTCGCCATCAAAACGCGGTTCATCAAGTCCGACTCTCCAAGGCGATTCTTTTTCTTTATTAATTCCACTGGCACGAATCTCCCCTCCTATTTCAACAAGGTAATTATCGACGTTTTCAGTTTCAAGAAAATCTGCAATCACATCAACACCATACCCTTTTGCAATGGCATTAAACTCAATATACGTTTGTGGTTGTTTCTTCACTTTACTATCAATCATCAAAACTTTATCAAACCCAACAAAGCGCATTAAACTATCAATGGTTGTACTATCGGTTAAAAACTTGTTTTTATCTGCACCAAAATCCCACGCATTCACAACGTCTCCAATTGTTGGATCGAAAACACCTTCAGTCGTTTTATGGATTATTTTTGATGCTGAAAACACCTTTTTAAAATGAGCATCCATCACAATAGCTTCATTCCTATTTAATTTTGAAAGATCTGAATCTGGAATATAAGTTGACATCGATTGATTAACCACAGCAAATAAGCTATCGAACTGTTTCGAATAGTCACTTTCAGAATTGTAAATCACTGAAAAAGAAGTTCCGAAAACTGGACCGGAAATTTTAGTGTTTTCTGAAGATGACTGAACTTGTTTTGATTCTTCCTTACAAGAAAGTAACAAGAATACGACTAGTACAAACGTTAATTGCTTCATTTAATTTAAATTAGTTTCAATAACCTGAATGCCATTGTATTCAATAAGGTAGTCTTCATTAAGATAAACAGGTAAATCTTCGCCATTAGGATTTCCTAAGCCCACACCTGCATATAAGACTTTTGCATCTTTATCAAAAGCATGTTTTTTAAACGTTTCCATCCAAACCACATCGTAATTATTTGGATTTTCAGGAAGGAGAACCGCTTTTACAATGACGAAAAAGTACTGACTGTTTTTATCAATACATACAAATTGAGGATGCTTTTTCAGCTTGCTGTTAATAGCCACAAACTCAAAACCACGTTGTTCTAAATCTTTTCCAACGTGATTCATTGCCAGATTATGAAGTTCCTGTTTTGTAAGTGCTTTGCTCATTCTACAAAGATACAAAGCTGATATCAAATCTTTAATGTTTCTTAATTATAAATAAGTGATGACATTTACGTTTCAAGCCGATGTACTATTAATTAATCACAACACTTAAAACAGATGAAAAAGTATTTATTCTTATTAGTATTGACATTGGCATTATTTAATTGTTCTTCAGATGATGACACAAACAACATAGCACAGGAAGGTACATTAGCAGATCTTAAAAACTGGGCAAATCCAGAAATTATTGAAGTTATTGAAAATCAAGGTTTCGTTATTCACGAAGGAACTAATCCACCAAATATTGAAGGTTCATATCAAATTAGTCCCAGAGTTCTGGAAGCTACAAATGTGCCCAATGACTATTCTATTGGAACAACATTTTTTAGAATAAACTTAATGTTTAGCACACAAAATAATACTTCGCTAACCGTTAACTTTGTTGGAGAAGAGTTAAATCAAGACGGAAATGTGCATAATACCCAAACCCTAGAAAACTTTATTGAAAATTCATACATAACTGGTAGTGGCAATTCATTTACTGTATTTTTTAAAGTTACTGAAGTCAACGAAAACGATAATATGGCTAAAATACTATATGCCTTTTCAGGTCATATTACTGAAGATGGCATATCTAACATTCAAAATGCGTTGTTTATGTTAGATAATTTCGGACAGGACGGAAGTTATATTTCAAATAACACAGGACGAATTTTTAGAGATTCTGATGAGCTCGCTGAACATTTAAATTAATAAGAAAACCAACTATTTGAAACGTACAAATTTTGAGTTCCCAAAAGTATAGTTTGATACAGGAATGCGTTGATTTTCCCTAAGTTGATACCAAGGTGAAATTGTTGAATCCTCGAGGTTTTTAACCAAATGTACACTTTGCGCAGGAGTATTACCCTGAAACAAAAGAAAGAGCTTCTCGCCATTAGTGTTAACGATTTCATCGCAAATCATTGCGATATGACCTGGAGAACCGCCTTTAATCAACATATCTCCTATTTGTAAATCCGTTTCCTTGATAGATTCAAGTTCATTGAACAAAGATAAAGTTCCGGAATAGGTGTAAATTAAATTGAGGTAGTTATAAAAATTTTCTTTGGAGTGATTGGC
>JAAEZL010000066.1:3814-17477 GCA_018222875.1 Algicola sp. | reverse complement strand
ATGCCAGTGGGTTTTCTTTTGAAACCGTTGCTAACGATCCAACAAGTTTGAGATTATATACCTTAGATAATGGTCTAAAAGTATATTTAAGTCAAAACAGTGAAGAACCAAAAATTCAAACGTACATTGCTGTGAGAGCTGGTTCTAACTATGACCCAAAAGAATCTACAGGATTAGCACATTATCTTGAACATATGGTTTTTAAAGGTACAGATGAGATAAGTTCATTAGATTGGGAAAAAGAAAAGGCATACTTAGATCAGATTTCAGAACTTTACGAACAACACAGAGCAGAATCTGACCCGGAAAAAAAGAATGACATTTATAAGAAAATAGATGAAATATCTTTAGAAGCTTCAAATTATGCTGTAGCTAATGAATATGACAAAATGATTGGTTCGTTAGGTGCAACAGGAACTAATGCTTACACTTGGTTTGAGCAGACTGTTTACACCAATAAAATTCCTTCTAATGAGTTTGATAAATGGTTACTGGTTGAAAGTGAGCGTTTCGGACAATTAGTACTGCGTTTGTTTCATACCGAATTAGAAGCTGTTTTTGAAGAGTTCAATAGAGGTCAGGATAACGATTTTAGAAAAATGTATGCAGCAATGCTCGATGGTTTATTTCCGAATCATCCTTACGGACAGCAAACAACTATCGGAATTGCTGAGCATCTGAAAAATCCTTCAATGGTAGATATTCACAATTATTTTGATAAATATTATGTGCCAAGTAATATGGCTATGGTTTTAGTTGGTGATCTTGATTTTGATGAAACCATTAAAAAAGTAAATGATACCTTCGGAAAATTAGAAAACAAAGACGTTGTTCATCCAACACTACCTTCAGAAGAACCAATAACAACTCCAGTAGTTAAAGAAGTATTTGGTCCTACTGCTGAAAGTGTATCTTTAGCATTCAGAACGGAAGGTGCTGGCACAGAACAGGAAAAATTTATCACGCTTTGCGATATGATTTTGGCTAATGGTAATGCTGGATTAATCGATTTAAATCTTAATCAGCAACAATTAGTGCAAAGAGCTGGTTGTTCACCTACTATTTTAAAAGAATATGGATATCATACGTTTAATGGAACGCCTAAGGACGGACAATCACTTGACGAAGTTAAACTCTTATTACTGGCTCAAATTGAAAAATTGAAAAATGGAGAGTTCGACGACTGGATGATTGATGCTGTTGTAAACGATTTAAAACTTAACCAGACACGTCAGTATGAAAATAGTACAGCATTGGCAAATATGTATGTTGATGCGTTCATTAAACATGAAAACTGGAATAATCGCGTGAAGTTTCTAGACGACCTAAAATCTATTACTAAGCAGGAACTTACAGATTTCGCTAAAGGATTTTATAACGATAATTACGTGATAACTTACAAGAGACAAGGTGAGGACAAATCTACCGTAAAAGTTCAAAATCCAGGAATTACTCCGGTTAACGTGAATCGAGATAAGAGTTCTGAATTTCTGAAAACTTTTAACAACATTGAAGCGCAACCACTTCAACCAAAATATGTAGATTATAAAGAGGCAATCAAATCTACTACAATGGACAATGGCCTTGAAGTGTCTTATATCAATAATGAATTAAACGATTTATTTGATATGAATATCATTTTTGATATGGGAAGTGATAACGATAAGAAATTAGGTCTTGCTGCTGGTTATATGGAATATCTCGGAACAGATAAATATACAGCTGAAGAATTACAAAAAGAATTCTACAAATTAGGGATAAATTATTACGTAAGCGCTGGATCAGAAACAACTTATGTTGGCCTAAGTGGTTTAAAAGAAAATTTACCTAAAGGATTAGAATTATTAGAACACCTCTGGAATAATGCAGTTCCTGATGCAGAGGCTTACGACAAATATGTGCAATCCATTGCTAAAGGTCGTCAGGACAACAAAACCCAAAAAGGAAATATTTTGTATAGTGGATTGATGAGCTATGGTCAATACGGAGAAAATTCACGGTTGAGAAACATATATCAAATCAGTGAACTGGAAGCCATCGATCCACAGGAATTAGTTGATATTATTAAAAGCATGAAAGATTATAATCAACGAATTTTCTATTATGGAAAAGATGCTGATGCTGCAGTTGCTGCCTTAAATACACATCACAAACTTCCTGAACAATTAAATGCATATCCTGAAGCCATGGCTTACGCTGAAAAAGAAACTGGTGGGAATGTCTATTTTGTGGATTATGATATGGTTCAGTCCGAAATGCTATTCTTAGCAAAAGGAGAGCCTTTTAAAGCTGAAAATATGGCGGCATCAAGATTGTTTAACACCTATTTTGGAAGTGGTTTATCATCCATAGTATTTCAGGAGATTAGAGAGTCTAAGTCTTTGGCCTATTCAGCTTGGTCTAACTATAGTACAGCAAATAAAAAAGAGGACTCAAATTATGTTATGGCATACATTGGAACTCAGGCAAATAAAATGCCACAGGCAGTTGATGCTATGATGGACTTGATGTCTGATATGCCAGAAGCAGAAGAACAGTTCAATGCTGCTAAAGAAGCGACACTAAAAAAGTTAGCCGCAGAACGTATCACAAAATCAAGCATTTTTTGGAACTATGAACGTCTTAAAAAACTGGGAATGGATAATGACAACAGAGAAGATATGTACAATGCCATAAAAGATATGACTATGGACGATTTACGTGATTTCTTTAATTCAAATATTAAAGGAGAAAATTATAACGTCATGGTTATAGGAAATAAAAAAGATATCGACTTTGAAGCGCTTAAAAAATTAGGTAACGTTCAGGAAATGGATATTGATTATCTGTTCAATTACGAAAAACCTGAAACGGTTAAAATGTAATCCAAACTCAAAATTAGATATTAAAAGCAGCCTCTCTTTGATGCTGCTTTTTGGTTTTAAAACCAAATTACTTTCTTATCTTTAAAGACTTATAAAAACTAATTTTAAAATGAAAAAAATAACTTTCCTCTATCTTCTTTGTACGTTGTTTTGTTTGCAAGCTGTAATTGCTCAAAAAGCGAAAAAAGAAGATAAACAACCTTTAGATGACATTAAAATTAACGGATTAAAATGGCGAAGTATTGGTCCGTCACTAACTTCTGGACGAATTTCAGATGTTGCTGTTAATCCAAATAACCCATTCGAATACTACGTAGCAGCTTCTGCAGGAGGTGTTTGGAAAACTGTTAATTCAGGAGTAACCTTCACACCAATCTTCGACAATGAAGGTTCGTACTCCATTGGATGCATCACAATTGATTCTAATAATCCGAACGTAATTTGGGTTGGTACTGGAGAAAATAACAACCAACGCTCTGTATCATATGGAGATGGTCTTTACAAATCTATCGATGGAGGTGCAACATGGAAGCATATGGGATTAAAAATGTCTGAGCATATTGGCAAAATTATTGTCCATCCAGACGATTCTAATGTAGTTTATGTTGCTGCCATTGGTCCGTTGTGGAGTAAAGGAGGTGATCGTGGTTTGTATAAAACTACTGATGGAGGTGAAACCTGGGAAGCTATTTTAACAGTTGATGAACATACAGGTGTAAATGATGTGGTGATGGATTTAGAAAATCCTGATGTGTTATATGCTTCTACGTTTCAACGAAGACGTCATGTATATACTTACGTAGGAGGAGGACCAGGATCAGGACTTCATAAAAGTTCAGATGGTGGGAAAACATGGACTAAAATTCAAAATGGTTTACCTAATGTCGAGTTAGGAAGAATCGGATTGGCTATTTCTCCTGCTAATCCTGAAATTATCTACGCTATTGTTGAAGCTGCAGATGGTAAAGGTGGATTTTTCGCCTCGACAAACAGAGGCGCAAGCTGGGAAAAACGAAGTTCACATGCAACAAGTGGTAATTACTATCAGGAAATTATTGCTGATCCAGTTGATCCTAATACAATTTATTCAATGGATACCTGGATGTCTGTGAGTCATGATGGCGGACGAACGTTTGAAGGTGTAGGAGAGGTGTTCAAACACGTCGATAACCATTGTATGTGGATTGATCCTAATAATAATCAGCATTGGTTAGTAGGATGTGATGGAGGTATGTACGAAACCTTCGATGCTGCTAAAACCTGGGATTTTAAAGAAAATATTCCTGTAACTCAGTTTTATAAAGTGGCTGTAGATAATGATTATCCGTTTTATAATGTATATGGTGGAACGCAGGATAATTTCAGTATTGGCGGACCTTCAAGAGTATTGACAAATCACGGAATTACAAATTTCGATTGGTTTATTACCAATGGAGGTGATGGTTTCGAATCTCAGATTGATCCTGAAAATCCAAACATTGTTTACGCACAGTCTCAATATGGATACTTAGTGCGTTTTGACAAATTAAGTGGAGAGATTGTTGGAATTCAACCAGCAGAACGCGATGGTGAAGATGCGTATCGTTTTAACTGGGATGCACCTTTAGCCGTTAGTAAGCACAAATCTGGTCGTTTATATTTTGCTGCAAATAAAGTGTTTCGTTCTGATGACTACGGAAACAGTTGGGAAGTGATTAGTGATGATTTATCACAACAAATTGATAGAAATAAATTAAAAGTATATGATCGTGTCGTAAGTATTGATGCTGTTGCAAAAAATGGTTCTACCTCACTTTACGGAAGTATTGTGGCATTGTCTGAATCTCCAATTGACGAAAACTTACTGGCTGTTGGAACTGATGATGGTTTAGTTCATATTTCAGAAAACGGAGGAAATACCTGGAGGAAAATTTCAAATATTCCTGGAGCTCCGAACCAGTCGTATGTGAATGCAGTGTATTTATCTAAACACGATGTGAATGTCATGTATGTGGCATTTAACCATCATAAATATGGCGATTTTAAGCCTTATATTTTTAAGTCTTCAAATAAAGGAGCAACTTGGACAAACATCAGTTCTAACTTACCAAAAGGGAGTGTTTATGCTATTGAAGAAGATCATGTTGATAAAAATCTGATTTTCTGCGGAACAGAATATGGCGCATTTTTCTCACCAAATCAAGGTGGACGCTGGAAAGAATTATCAGCTGGATTGCCAACGATTGCTGTAAGAGATATTGCCATTCAGGAACGTGAAAATGATTTGGTTTTGGGAACGTTCGGAAGAGGGTTCTATGTACTTGATGATTATTCTGCGTTGCGTTCAATCGAAAACAGTAAGCCTTCAGAAACTGCTATTATCTACCCAATTCGTGAGGCATTAAGCTGGGAACGTAGTTCACCATTAGGCTTGCCTGGAAAAGCTTTTCAAGGAGATAATTTTTATACCTCTGAAAATTTAGGTCCTGAAGCGATGATTACGTATTACTATAACAACACTTATGAATCTTTAAAAGATAAACGTTCAAAAAAGGAGACGGAATTGATTAAAGAAAGAAAAGATACGCCTTATCCTAATTATGATCAATTAAAAGCTGAACGTGATCAGGAAGATCCTCAATTGGTATTTACGATTAAAAACAGTGATGGAACTGTAGTTAAAAAAGAATTTCAAGCACCAAAAGAAGGTGTACAACGTTTTCATTGGAATTTGAGATATACACTTCCAAATCCGATTGATTTAAGCACCTCTTCATTTTACAACCCTTGGGCACCTATTGATGAAGGAACGTTAGTAGAACCTGGAACTTATACAGTTCAGATGGATTTGTTTGAAGATGGACAGATGACCTCTTTAGTTGCTCCGAAATCCTTTACAGTAAAAGCGTTGAAAAATACAGTCATGCCTGCGGAAGACAGAGCTGCTAAAGTAGCTTTTCAGAAAGAGGTATCACAACTTGAAGCCGATTATTCAGCGACGCAAACCATTATGAATGAAACCTATAACAAATTGCGTTATATGAAAGCTGCTATCAAACGTTCTGAACAACCTTATGAAGCCTTAACAGCTTCAGTAATGGCTATTGAAGATAAACTGGAAGCTATTAATGTAGAATTGTATGGAGATCCAATAAAAAGAAGTTTAGACATTAGTCAGCCACAAACTCCAGCTAACAGAATCGGTACAATTAGCTACGAGCAAAAGTATTCGACATCTGCACCAACCGAAACACACAAGAACAGTTTTGCTATTGCTAAACGTGAAATATCTACGATTAAGAAAAAGGTTGAAGCTATTTACAATAGTGATATCAAGCAACTGGAGCAGCAATTGATTGCTTCTGGTGCACCTTATACACCAGGACGTGGTTATAGAAATTAAGAGTAAGTATTTAAATTGATGATAAAGTCAGCTGCTATTTTAGTGGCTGATTTTTTTTAATACTGAATTGTTAAGGTTTTTTTAAAGCGCTTGTTTATCTCTGAAGTATTTGTTAAATTATTGTAAATCAAATATATAAATTAACAAAATGAAACTCAATATTACAGTACTACTTTTAGTCTTTAGTTTAACCTTTGGCTTTGCTCAACAATATCCACCTGTAAGTGATGGAAGTCCGAGTGTCGAAAAAACAGCAAGTGACATTGCTAATGCTTATGATAAGGAATTATCAATGACAGCAAAACAAAAAGCGTTGTTTAAACTCAAGGTTGAAGATTATCTAATAAGAAAACGAAAGATTGAAGCGCAATTTGAAGGAAGAGAAGAACTGGCAGCACTGACTGAAATGCAAGCTCAGGAAACCTTGGATATGAATGATATTTTAACGAGAATTCAAATGCAGGTTTATAAAAAAGTGAAGCCTCAAATTCAGCCGTTAAAAATAGTCGAGCAATAAGAATCTAACAGATAATTAGTTTTTAAACTGAACATATGAAATCAACACATAAGTCCTTATTAATTTTGATATTTTTTGGTCTTCTCCTAATGAGTTCCTGCAATTCAAGTAAATCTAAAGCAACTCCGGAACAACTCAATAGATTATCAGAATTAATTTATTCTAAAAATTTTGAGATAACTTCAGACATGGCTTACCCTCAGGTTTCCAGTGGTATGGTTTCGTTACAAAGTTCAGGTTTAATTCCTCAAGGGAGTAGTGTCAATCAAATTAATTTAATAGGAAATGTTAATTACTTACGAGTTGTTGGCGATAGTATTTATGCCGAATTGCCCTACTTTGGTGAACGCCAAATGAATGCAGGTTACAATGGTTCCGATTCATCTATAATTATAGAGAATGTGCTACAAAACTACACCGTTGAAAAAAATTCTAACGATAACAGTTATTCTATTGGTTTCAATGCAAAAACAGAAAGAGAACTACTCAGATTCAACATAACTGTATTTCCCAATTTAAGTACTTCCATGTTGGTAAACGGACCAACCCGAACTCCAATTCGCTATTCAGGTACAGTTATTAAAATATAAGCGTTAAAATAAATTATTTTAGCAGTAGCTAACTTCTAATTTCTATTGTTACCATTGTTTCTGTGTTTTCTGTAGCTAGTCCCTCTTGTACAAGCACATTCACTAATCCCTTGTAATAAGTTAATTCCTATGGTAACGACATGCGTTCCAGAATTAAATCTGGAAAGATCATTAATCGTCATTTGATATGCATAGGCAAAATAGAGTCCGTTATGCATAATTCCAGCCATAGGACCAACGTTTAAGGGTTTAAAAAACTGATCATTTAAAAAGCGATAAGAACCACCAACCCAGTAGTAATCACCATCTCTGTTGAATTTTCTATATTTAAAATTGACATCAGTGCTCGAACGGTTGTCACTATCAAACATCTGAAAAAATACTGAAGGTTCAAACTCAACACTATTATTTCGTTTTGGAGAATAAACATAGCCAGTATACACCTGATAGTTTAATAATTTGCTTGGTTCCAAACCTATAAAATCATCAAGATCTTTACTTAAGAAATTATTCGCATTAAAGCTGAAATAAAAGTCTTTATAGCGATACAGGAAGCCAACATCAAAGTTATTGTTCGAGATTGCTCTGTCATCTGTAATGCTCGGATCTACTATTGGTGAACCATCACCATTATCAAAATCTTCAATCTCAATTCTGAAGCTATTGATGTTATATGAAAGTCCGAAAGACAAAAACTGCTTCGATGTATAATCTAAAATAAGATGATGTGCATAAGAAAATTTCACACCTTTCTGACGAGTGTTTCCATTTCTATCATTATAAGCAGAAATACCAACACCAGATCGACTGGCAATTCTAAAATCTGCATAAACGGATTGGTTATCTGGTGCATTTTTAATACCAACCCATTGTGTTAATCCGTTAGCTCTAATTTTTAAGTTATCTCCAATTCCAGCATAAGTTGGTGAAATGACAAATTGATTATCAGCCAAATACTGCGTCCAGACTGGTAAATTTAATTCTTGTCCATAACCAGAAGCAAAGACCAGAAAAAGAATATATAGTGTGATTTTTTTCATTTCATTAGTATTTTAATTCTTTAGGTACAATTACCTGTAAAGTGTAAAATGTCCAACATACTGTTTGCTTAAAATCGGACTGTTAGGGTTAACAACATACCAGTAATCACCTGTTGGCAATTCGGTGCCATTATATCTTCCATCCCAGTATTCTCCTACGTTATAAGTTGCTACTTTACGTCCATATCTATCAAAAATATCGAAGGTGAGGTTAGGGAAATTTTCAACACATCCTGGTGCCCAGGTATCAGCTGTACCATCTCCATTAGGTGTAAAATAATTTGGAATACAAGGTCCTACAATGGTGATGTTAATTCTTGCTATAGCTTCACAACCAGCACTATCTACAACTCTAACTGTGTATGTGCCTTCAGCAGTGACAATAAATGTATTTGTATCACCTTGATCTTGTCCGTTAAAGTAGAACGTGTACATCCCTGTTCCACCTGCAGCATTGGCAATAATTTCTCCAGGTTCATCACCTTCAGTTAGAACAAGAGAAAGAGGCTCGTAGTCTTCAATATCAAATAAATCAGTAGTTACAACGCAACCATTTGTATGACGCACATCAATATAATGGTCAACTCCAGAAACTACATTTGTAAAGACGTTACTGATCTGGAAAGGACCTCCATCTAAAGAATAATCTAATTGTGAAAGATCGGTTTCATTTTCATCAATAGTAACAGTGACTATATTACTAAGTGTATTGTTCTCGCATAAGTATTCAATTTCGACTTCAGGATTTATAACCACTGAATCAGGAAATGTAATATTCCATTCTGATTCACAGCCTTCAGCATCTCGCACAAAAACAATGTGATCACCACCACCTAAACCATTAAAATCAAAACTGGTTTGATTCATTGCTCCAGTTGTATAAGGTCCATCGTAGGTGTCTAAACTTACACTATATGGCAATGTTCCACCAGAAATATCAATACTAAATTCTCCATTTAATTCACCATCACAGGTTTCTTCAAACATTGAATTTGGTACAATACTCAAAATGACCTGTTCGGGATTTGTAATGGTAAAATTAAAGGTGACATAACAACCTAATACATCCTGAACAATCACATCATAAGTTCCAGCAGCCAGGTTTTCAAAAACGTTAGTTTCAAAAAACTGATTCAATTGTGGAGAAATGGCATATTGAATAGTTCCGGTTCCACCAGTTGCATTAATTACTATAGCACCATCATTATTTCCGCTACACGTAATATTGCTTACAGTAAAATCAACTTCAAGTGGAGCATTAGGTTCTGTAATTGTAATTGGAGCAGAAACTGTGTTACAGTCACCACTTACGACGTTTACGACATAAGTTCCAGCGATTAATTCTGTAAATAATCCAGGACTAATTTGAGTTGCTGGAATAGTATTTCCTGCTGAATCTTCTAAGGTATATACATAATTTCCTAATCCGCCTTCTGCTGTTGCTATAATCGTTCCTGTATTGTCACCATTACAGTTAATTGAAGGATTTGTGGATTCTAAATTAACAATCAACTCCGGAAGAGGATCGATTGTAATTTCATTTGAAACATTTGCAATACAACCATTAACATCTCTTACATAATACTGATATGTTCCATCAGGTACTGAAAATGTAGTAGAGTTACTGAATGTTCCTATAACTGAAGAGAAAGAACTATCTGTACTGTAGGTATAAGGTCCTGTTCCTCCTGAAGCACTTAATGTTAAAGTCGATTCGCTTGAACAGGTTTGAGTGGTTGCTGTTACCAGGTTAGCTTGGACAGGTGTAGGTTCAGTAATGACTATTTCAACTGAAGTTAATGTACATTCTAAGCTATCAGTAATCGTAACAGAATAGGTTCCAGCTCCCAAATCATTAAATATGTTTGAGGTTTGTGGTCCTGAAGTACTTACTGTTGGTAAAATGGTATTTAAAGTATATAAGTATTCCGTTCCTTGTCCGCCAGACACATTATTAACGGTTATTGAAGCATTTTGATCACCAAAGCACGATAAGGCAGTTGTACTCGGAACAAATGTTGCATCAATTGGTGTTGGAGCTGTTAATGTCACATCAACTGTTGCGATACAACCTTCAGCATCTCTAACATTTACGGTATAATTACCTGCAGATAAATCTGTAAATGTTCCGTTAGAGGAATAGGCAACTGAAGCATCTCCAGTTAATTCATATTCATAAGTTCCCCAGCCACCACTTGCCACTGCTGAAATTGTACCTTCAAGATTATCACAGGTTACATTAGACGTTTCCGAAGCAACTAACGCTAAAGCTTCACTTGGAGAGCTAATGATTACATTGGATGATACAGAACAAAACGGACTTTCAGTTTCGGTAACAACTACAGTAAAGCTTCCTGCAGAAATGCCAGAAACAGTTAAAGGATTTGTCGATGTATTAGCATTTACTGGTCCTATGACAGAGTTTCCTAAATTATCAAACACTTCATAATCATAAGTGCCAGAATAGCCATTAAGAGTCATTTCGAATGCTCCTGAATTATCACCAAAACACGTTACTGAAGTTGCCGTTGTAGTTACTACTGGAGGAATAGCTTCAGGTAAAGATATTGTGACTTCATTAGTACAAGAGGTTACAGTATCGGTTATTGTTATGGTATATAAACCAGACGGAACTCCGGTAAATATATTACCAGTTAAATTTATTGAAGCAGGATTCGGATTGATACTGTAAGTATAAGAACCGGAACCATTCAAACCTGTAACGGTTATTTCACCATCATCATCACTACATGTGGTTTGAGACGTAATATCTGCTGAAATTTCAATTGGAGCAGGAATATCAATGGTGACTAAATTTCCACAGCCATTAACATCTTGAATTTCTACACTATGTGTTCCGGAAAACAAATTTGAAATGGTAAAAGGTGCTGCTTGTGTCTGAAAAGCTCCTCCGTTTATACTAAAACTGTAAGGACCAATGCCAGCAGTATCTAAAGCAACATCTATTTCAAAGTTGCCTTCGGTGACAGTACATAAATTGTTTACGGATGCTGATATTACTGGACTAGGATCCATTGGTAAAACCACAACAGGACTGCTTTGAATACAACCATAAGCATCGATAACGTGTACGTAATAACTTCCGGCATCTAAATTAAAGACACTAGCTGAGGCCCAGTTCACATCAGTAGATAATGGAGCTGTGGGAGTTGTAGTAATTTGGTATAAATAAGGAGCTGTACCGTTTTGAGCCACAGCACTTATAACTCCTGAATTTGCTTCACAATTTGCATTTTGATCTATGGAAACTACTAAATCTAAAAGAAAGGCTGATTCTGTTATGTTAAAAGGCGTAGTAACAACTCCACAACCCGAATTCGGACCAGATGTTTCAGAAATAGAAACGAAATAGTTTCCAAATGGTAATGGACCTAAATCTGTAACAACTAATGAGCCACCAGCAGGAACAGTTCCTGAACCAGTTATACCTGTTGAAGTTAATGTTAGTGAATCAAATATTTCATAGTCAACATTAACAGCAGTTCCATAAACACTGTTTATTGTAAATGATACATTACCATCTGCACTGCCAGTACAGGTAATATTATTTGAACTTACAGCGCTCAGTGTTAATGTGGAATTCGTAGGTATTGGTGTGGTTGCAGGTTCGTAGTAACTACAATTTGTTGAGGCATCATAAACGATAAATGTATAAGTTACACCAGGAATCAGACCAGTGAAAGTAGCAGTCTCACTACCTGGAGCATCTTCAGGTATCCATGATCCAGGAGGATTAGGATAAACTGAAATTGGTCCTTGATAAATACTAAAGAAGAACGGTCCAGAACTACTCAATGTAGAACCGACACTAACTACAGCTTCACCACCTGATATACAATCAACAGTTGAATTAATCGAAATATCTAAATCCGTAGGAGGAGAGGCAACTAAGACATCCTGAACCAATATTGAACAACCATTAGCATCCACAACATTAATTTCATATAATCCAAAATCAACGACATCAAAATTTACAGAAGTAGATCCAGTATTATTAAGTTCAGAATTAGAATATCCGTTTGATCCTGTAACAAAATAATTATAAGGTGCAGTTCCACCTGTTACTGAATTTATAATGACAGAACCTTGCGAAATTCCACCAGAAGTACAGGTAATATCAACAGTTGTATAATCTAAAATAATGACATCAGGTTCGTTTATTGTAATCGTTTCTGTTGCTGTACAAGACTTGGCATCAGTTAAAGTAACTGTATAAGTACCAGCAGGTAAACCTGAAGTTTGTGTGCCGTAATTCGTCCCTGTACTGTCATTGTTTATATTGAGAACAAAAGGAGGCGTTCCTACAGAAGTATCAATTGTGATTTCTAAAGCACCAGTTGCATCTCCATTACACTGAATGTCTTGAGTTTGAACGATCAGACTTAAATCTGGTAAAGAAATTGGATGGACTGTTATGACTGTTGATTCAGCAGTACATCCATTTGCATCCGTAATTTCAAATTGATATGTTCCTGGAGTTGCTGTTGAATAACTAAATGTTGCTCCAGTTGCTCCTAATGCACTATAAACGCCACCATCAATTGATACTGCATAGGTATATGGTGAAGGACCAGAAATGGTTCCGGTAATTACAGCATCAGGTGATGATGTACAATTTAAATCTTCAGTTAAAATAACATTTACAGTAGGCGTTGGTATAGGATCAATTGTATAAGATTCACTATATACACAATCGTTTTCATCTCTTACCTGAAATGTATACGTGCCAGGTTCTAATCCAGAAAACACATTTGAAGTTTGATAAGCTGTAGCATTTGCTGTGGGTGCAATAATTTGATATTCTAAAACTCCGGTTCCTCCTGTAGCACCTGTGATAGTAATAGTACTAGTGTTCGTCGGACATGTTACAGGTGAGTTATCAAAATCTAAATCTGTAGGTGGATTTAAGGCTTCAATTGTAATAGGGTTGGTTATTGAAGTACACGTATTAGCATCTTGAATTGTTATAGTATAAGTTCCGGCTGTTAAGTTTGTAAACACAGGACTCGATTGAAAGTTTACACCATCAATACTATAGGTATAAGGCGCATCACCACCAGTAACACCAGTTACAGTTATTGTTCCTGTAGCATTACATGTAAAATCTGAAGTGAGTTCTGCTGTTCCGGAAATGGCATCACCAGTCAAAATGGTAACGGTTTGTGGAATGCTTGTACAAACTGTTGAACCCGTTGAATACTGAACCACAACATCATAATCTCCAGCTGTGAGTCCGTTAAACGTATTAT
>JAAEZL010000066.1:0-3776 GCA_018222875.1 Algicola sp. | reverse complement strand
TTATTAGAATCGACAACGGTAATGTCATAAATTCCAGCAGTAGAAACTACTATTTCAGGAACGGTTTGAAAATCTGTAGAACCATTAATAAAGTAAAAATATGGAGGAGTTCCTCCAACAGGATAGACTGTAATTTCACCTTCTGAACAGGTTAAAGGAACTGTTATTGCTGCTGTAACTGTCAGTAGAGGCGGTTCAATAATTGTGATGTCTTCAGAAAAAGTACAGCCATTTTCAGTTTCAACTGTTGCTGTATAGGTTCCTGGGTTTAAGTTTTCGAAAATGTAAGTATTCTCTAAAATTGGTCCAACACTATTTACTAATGTCGCTCCCTGATACAGCGCATAAGAATACTGAGGATCAACATCATTTGCAGCTAATTGAATACTTCCTAAATCGCCATTACAAAGTGGCTGAAGTATCGTTGTTGAAACTGTAAAATCCCGATCTCTGATTAATACATCTAAAACTGTAAAGATACATGGATTGGTAGGCACACCAATTTGTCTGACATAAACTGTATAGTTTCCAGCCGTAGTAACAGTAAATACATTACTGGTCTGAAAGTTTATATTGTCTAAACTGTATTCGTAACCAGAAGGGACATCATAAACTGTGATGCTTCCTGGCGTCGTACAAATAATATCAGTTGCAATGACAGAAGGTTCGAGTAAATTTTGATATACATTAAAATAAAACTGAACAAAGCAACCACCTTCATAATTAATGGTTAATCTGAACTGACCTGCTGCATTGACTAGAAAGTCCGGACCAGTTCCAACTTCATTCCATGTACAGGAATTATCTTCATTAGCACAATCAGGATTAGAGACAGCAGCACAGCTGGTTTCGTCTAACTGTTCCCAGATAATCGATGTAGCACTTGCAATATTGGTTTCAATAAATCTCGAATCATTGGCTCCACATAAAAAGATGTTTGGCAGAAGTTTTCCATTGTTCGGACAAGTAACCACTTCATCTGCATACGGAATTACAGGGTTTTCAGTAGTTGAACCAAATAATTCAACGATGTATTCCTGTTCAATCGACTGACAAGGTGCAATTGCAGTATTAAATGAATAATAAGTACCAGTACTCGTGACAGTAATAGTTTGTGTTGTTCCTATAACTGGAGTTCCTGTTGGACTCGTTGACCATGAGTACGAATCATAACCATCAGCAGCTGTTAAATCGACGCTATCACCACACAAAACGATATCTTCTGAAAAGACACAATCAAGATCAGCTAAAAAATTAGTAGCCTGAGGCGATAGTAAACATCCGGTGTTACTACTTAAACTTGGATCATCTGTAATTTGAAATGTGGGATTAAAAAAACCATAGTAAGAAGCAAAAGCCTGATTGCTTATAAGATTGGAGCAGGCATCTGCTAATTCATTACAGGCATCAACGACCTGTACTTCAATTCGAATTTCGTAAACAGGATCATTTTCCTCAACAAGATAGTTTTCGATGTCAAAAATGAGTTCTCGTGTAGTTGGATTATAACTACTAACAGTAACACCAGGCGGAAGGATTAAATCATCAGGATAATCGAAAATAATATTTATTGGAAGTACATCTCTAATTTGAAAATTAGTAGCATTATCGTTTCCTGTATTCTGAAAGCCTATCACATAATTTAAGGAAGCTCCAAGATCGACTAAATCACCACCAATATCATTTCCAGCATCGTCTTCAACAATTTTCGTAAGCACAATATTGGGTTCAATAATATCTACAGCAAAAGCGAAAAAATATGGGAAATAGGTATCTCCACTGGTCTCTAATCGAATTGTTCCTGAGGTTGCATCATTAGCGATTACAGAATTTCCCGGATTAGGTATGGCCATGACTCCAGTATCAAATCCTAAGGTATTTGTACTGTTAGGAACTCTATTGTTAACAGGAGTTGCGTTCAATTGCGTTACCGAACTATTGAAAAAGTTTGAAGCAGGTCGATCGGCTGTAGATAAACTAACACCATTGAGTCGTAATCGATCTCCTAAAATCGGACTGTCACCTTCTAAGGTAGCAAAAGCAAAATTTGCTCTTACTGGAGCAGGAGCAGGAACAGTTCTAAAGCCATCGACAGGAATGTCTAAATTTGGATTACCTCCAGCAACACTAATAGCACTAAACCCATCAAAGCTTGTAATCGATTTTCCAGGTAATGTAGGATCTTCATAAACAATAAAAAGAGACCATCCAGCAGATTGTCCAGTACCATTATAAGGTGTAAAATTTGCAGTTTCGCCTTCACCAGAAGACACATTTGCCACAGTATAAGTTCCTAAGTCAGTACCAGAACCGAAACTGGTTACGATAGCAGTAACATCAGCAAAACACGCATAAGAAAAGCTATCTCCACCATCAACAGTTGTTCCGTTTGCGTCATAAATTATAGTTCCCTGAATATCATTATAACCTCCAACAGGCCCTTTAAATTTGACATCTGTTATTGGTTCGTTTCCAGGATTAACTGCGCCCCAGTATAAGCCAGCATAAATAATTCGGTAGCAATTTGGATTTGGAATGTCTAAATCTGCACTTGAAGAACTAAACGTCGAAGCGTCGCCATCAATATCAATATAGGTCATATTTACATTATGATTATATACTGAATTATCGTTAAATGCATTATTGTCTGGTCCGAGAATATTGTTTCCGATAAGGACTATATCTCCCTTTAAATCCTGATTAAATCTAGGAGTGAACGGTTCGTAATTTTGCGAATGCGATTGAAGGCCAAAACATAATAGCATAACGATTATGGCGATTCCAGAAAATGTAGGTCTTTTCATGATACTTAACTTTTTTATAATTCCATTTCTAACTTGGGCATTTTAAAAATGAAATTGGGCCTTAGTAATTTATTTAATTTTCAATTTTAACGAGGGACATGTTTTTATTATATGGTCGGTTTCCTTTTGATTTCATAGCATTATTAGCTTCTTCAATACTTCCAAAAGTATCGTAATAGATATAGTATTTACTTGTTTTTACATCATAGAAGAAATCTATGTCTGTTCTTCCAGAAGCTACTACTTTTCTAACAAAATCATCTCTTTTTTCTTTATCAGTATGTACTGCGATAATCAAATAGTAACCATTCTCAACATTTTGGATATTCTTCAGAATTTGGATGTTGCTGGTTTGTTCTTCTCCGAAATCAAAATCATCTTCTTTTAATAGGGTATTGGTCAATGCAGTTGTTTGCTTTATGTTTTTTAGCATAGCCCGATCTTGAGAATAACGCTCTTCTTCATTGTCAAATGCAGCACGCTTAATTCGTCGTCGTCGTTCAAACTCTGTCTTAACTTTAATATCCTGAAGCTTAACTTCTAATTGTGATTTAGTAGCGATGGCTTGTGCTTGTTCTGTTTTTAATCGTTTTAGTGTTTTTCTATAGTGTAGATATACTTCGTCATTGTAAAGCGTATCTGCTTCAAAATTATCATCATATAACTCTTGTAACTCTTCAATCGTTTTGTTTCTTTCTGAAATGATATTATCTAAGTTAGATTTTATAGCATTTAAAGCATTGTTCTCTGCAGTAATACTTTTAAAAGGTTTTGGTTGTACGGTAATACCTTGTTCACTTAAATCGTTTTCTTCTTTTAAGTCTTTAAGATCTTGATTTTTAACACCAACGATATTATCAAATTGTTGTAATAAATCATTTTGTGATTTTTTAGTTTCTTCTGTTTGTTGTGTTAATTCTAATAACGATTTTCCAAGCTCGTCTGTAGGATTGATGATTAAGTCATTTATAG
>JAAEZL010000065.1:14494-17482 GCA_018222875.1 Algicola sp. | reverse complement strand
AAATCAGGGAGTCTATTTCTTTGGGGTAACTTTTCAAATAAACTTAGAGCATTTTGGCTTGTTTCAATCGCTTCTTCATATCGTTTAAGTTTGTTAAGATTTCCTGACTTAGTAATTAAATTTGCTATAAATAATATAGTATTGTCATGCTTATTGTTATCGTATAATTCTATTAACTCATTGCAAAAAATTAAAGACTCCTCAAATAGATACAAATCGTAATACGCTTTTGCCGAATTATTAAGTTCAATTAAATAGCCAATACTATTGTATCCATAATATTCTTTTGCTAGTTTTAAAGTTCTATCCGTGAATCCTTTATATTTGATAACGTTTCCTGTTTTTCCCCATAGTAAAGCATAGGCCTTACTAATTCCTAATTCAATTCCTTTATCAAAAGCATTAAACTTACCAATTTTAATAGAATTGTATTTAATGTATAAATTGTTAGCTCTAATTAACGATTGTTCTAAATTATAAAATTCTTCACTAAGATACATTTCATGAGAATATGCAAGCAGGGCTTCCATATAAAAAACAATAGTTTGATGAAAAACACTCTTTTTAGAGTCAAATTTTGATTCTTTTTCTATGATTTGTAGTGTCTGAGTATAAAAAAAAATAGCTTTGCGAAGTTTATTACTTTCTTGATAAGACCTTGCAGCTAAATAGTTATAATCTATTACCTTATCACTATTGACTCCAAATTTATATTCTCCTATTGGTATTAATTTTTCAAATTCTATTGCTGCTTTTAAAAACTCTTTATTCTTAAAATGTTTTATCGCTATATCTTGATTTTGAGAAAAACAAAAGGCTGAATTAATAATAAACAAAATCAAGAGATGAATTTTTCTCATAACTCTAACAATTTTAAACAATCACTATAATTGAAAAATAATCCTTTGTATTCTGTTCTTAAGTAATCACGTAAAAATTCTAATTTTTCATTTTTTGAAAGATTTAAATTTTCAAAAACATATTTAACATTATTGATTATTAAATTTTTATCGATAAAAACTAGTTTAACGTCAGGGATAACCAGTGTACTTTCTTCAGCAGCTTGATCATAGTAGTAAATTGAAACTGAATTTTCAAACGAATGACTAAATACATTATCAATGGTAAAAGCATATTGTGATATAATAATTTCATCATTAATCACCTTTAGTTTTTTATTGTATGTTCTACCATTATTAATAAACCTAAGATAAAAGTATTTATTACTATCTATTAAATATACGTTGTTATTGAATGATAATTTTAATGAATCTAATACAGCAATATTGGGTAAACTAAATAAGTCATTTAACTCTTTGATATTTAAAATAACTCTATCTCTAGTAGAAGTAGTTTCATAATATGAAATATAATCGTCTATGGAACTAGAATGTATATTAGAATACAAATCCCCTGCAATAATCTTTATCTTAGAGCAACTTGAATAGCACACTTTCAATAGTCCTTTATTATTTTTAAAATAAACGGAATCAGTATTTTTAAAAAATGCCCCTTTTGAAATTAGTGAATCATTTATAATAACATTGCCGTCATTAAACAACACCTTATAAATTGTTTGTGCTGAAATAAAAGAGGTTAAAAACAAACTTAAAATTATACAGAAGTTAAGCTTTTTTTTCATTCAGTTTCTTTTTAGTTAATAAATCTCTAATTAAGACAAGTGTTCCAAATGATAAAGATGTTCTTAATATTTCAACATGTATACCGTAAATAAGATAAAATAGTACACTAACCGCTATTAAAACAAAACCAATTTTTAAATAAACTGTAAAAAAATAATTGAAAAAATTATCAAAAAAGGTGACTACTACAACGTACAATTTGTTCGTTCCAAACTTATTTTTTATCCTATTTAACATTTTAATATTCCAAAAGTATGTTTTAAATTTTATTGGTATTTTCTTGTCCAAATAAAACATCAGATATATTGTGATAATTAAATATACTAATAATAAGTTAATTATCAACCCCTTAGGCACTTGATGACTCTGTTTAATTAATGATAGATATGCATTGTAGTGAATTAAAACACCTGGCATTTTTCCAACTGAAGTAATATGCATATCTCTATCATCGAAGTCTCCAATTAAAACAATTTTATCCTTCACCAATCTTTCTATTTCATTATCAGTCATCACATCTAAAACATCAACACCCAACTCTTTGAAGTTTTGAAAATAATTTATATCAAATTTTTTTATTGGATTTATATAATGATTCAAAATTATAGAGTTCAAACATAATTTGCCATTATCATAAAAGTAGTTTCCTTCTTTTTTTATGTTCGTACTATTTAACGTTTTACTTGCGTTATAAGCTAAACTTTCAATCGTATCATTTTCTAAAAATGTATATTTAATAAATCGGTTACTGAATATGCTCTTTTTATAAGCTGCAAACCCTTTCCTAACATTAAAATTATTTGAAATTAGATTTCCTTGATCACCATAATGACTTGGAATAATAATGTTATCTACTCTATTAAAAGCTTCTTGCAGTAACGAATCATTTGGAGATTGATATTTAGAATCAAAATCAACATCCAAAAAGATATATTTGTGTTTGTTATTTGTCTTATTTAAAAAAAGCGATAATTTATGTCTATCAGTAATATCTTTTACACCTTTAACTATCTCTGTAACTTGACCTCCAATAATATCAGTAACAGTCACTAGCTCTCTATCATTTGAAATATTAATACAAACAATATCTTCTAAATCATAATTGGTTACTCTTTCGACATTAACATATTTCTCAAAAAAGAAAGCTATATCTGTAACTAGCTTTTCTTCCTCACCATTAGTAATTGAGTTGTTAGACCACCTATATGAATTTAATAATAATACTACAGAAAAAACTACACTTATTAATATTTTAAATATTACTTTCATTTAAGAATAAAATTTAACTCATTTTCAAGTCAATAAACTTATCATAAAACTCCTTATGAGAATTGCATATAATCGG
>JAAEZL010000065.1:12406-14484 GCA_018222875.1 Algicola sp. | reverse complement strand
TCGGAGTTGGATTAACGCTAAAGGATTTCAAAACTTCAGCTATGGCCTTTGATTTATCGAAAGCATTTTTCTTTTTAATAATTCTGTTTATTATTAAATCTTGATTATTCAATCTAAATGTGATATCACTTTCTATTACTGGATAATAATATTTGATTTGGTTATTAATAAACACTTTACCTTCATCAGAATTGGACGAATTGTTTCTAATTAGAGTAGCTCTTTTATTTAACAACCACCATAAATGATTTTCACTAAAATCAAGACCCAATCCAATAATATCTACATTATGTGTAAAGAAAATATCTGTCCAAAAATCACCTAAGTTATTATATTTTAATCTTGATAAAATACTTTGATTGTCTGAAGTTCTTCTTCCTCGCTTGCCATTAATATTTTCTTGAATAAGTTCTAAATAATCTGAGTAATGTTCATAACCAATCATTATCGATTCTTCTTTATATTCTTTTGAGCTTTCAGAAATATTTCTAGAACTTTCTAACTCGCCATGAATATGCCATACATTAGATTGGTTAATTAACCTGTAAGCACGTTTTAAACTGAATTTACGTTCTAATCTATTAATCGCTAATTTTTGTTTTTTTGATAAAAAATCTTGTTGGATACTTTTTTCAAGTGCATAATCATAATTCGTTGTCAATATATCATGATAGCCCAAATTCATTATACCTGTATGGTAATCATTGAAACCATCTTTCCCTCTTAATTGATCATCAATAATTTCTCGTATTGTAATTTTAAGATTTTTAAGTTTAGATTCTATTGAATTGCCTCCTTTTTTTTGATGTCGCATTTCCTCAAATCCAAGTGGAAATGGTTTAAATTCATTGTCTAAATCAACATTAATATCGTATTGTCGCTTTAATTCATTTAGCAAGGCTCCCCAAGATATTGATTGGTTAGAATCCAATAGATTGATTCCATTTCCAACTAAGAGTGCTTGTTCATTTTGAAAACTGTCTGTCATATCATATTAATCAGAATAATATTTAGCTTCAATCTGTGCTCTTGATAAAACAGAGTCCTTTAGAAAACCATCTAAAGCAGGTTTTCTTATAAATGACAACTCCAATTTTTCATCAAGTTTTAATGCTTTTAAGCATGTTAATTTAATGTCTGCTTCTGATAAATGTGCAAAATCACTATCGTTTATATATTCCCAATACCATCTGTACCATTTCTCTATTCTACCAGCAACAAAACCCTTATATCTATCATCAATATCATAAATATCTCTCCACGACTGAATTTCATCCACTTTCGCATCTGGACTAGTAATGCTAATCGTCCATTCAATTTTCCTGCAATCAATATTATCAGTATCTATCGAGTATTCAAAAATGAGTTTACTATGATTTGAATCAAATGGATAAAAGAATCTTCCAGTAGAAACTGCAATAGTATCATTATCACCTTTTACATCAGTTGAATTACATTCCTTGCATGAAAGCACAAGATTCTCGAAATTTACCGATGAAAAAGGATACAATGCTTTAGGTAAATAATGATCGTATTGGTCTCTAGTTTTGGCTTCTTTCATTTTTAGTTCACCAATTCCACATGTCGGACAAATTGTTGTTTCTTCATTCTTTTGACGGAAGTCATTGAAGTGATTTCGTAGTGTAGTATTATATTTCTCCCTAAAGGCATCCCCATCAAGAACTTGGTTATACAGCTTTATAAAAAAATCTCTAAAAATTTTTTTTGTACCACTTACATTTCTATCAAGTCTTACAGGTTGAATTGAACCTTCACATATTTCTTTAACCTTATTACTATCTTTTATTTGTTGAATTAAGGCTGATCTACTAGGTTGATTTAACCTACTTAGAACATTGTAAATATCTTTAAGAGGCTTTTTTACAATTCTAGGATGTCTATTTACAATATCAATAAAATCTGGTCCGAAAAAACTATTTTGAAAAGGTCCAGTTTGATATTCTATATTATCAAAAAACTCCATAACATGTTGATGTAACATGATATGGCAACTAATTAAATATTTATAAGACTTAATCATTCTTTTTATTTATTTCATCCTCCTTCAAAATTAACTC
>JAAEZL010000065.1:4159-12396 GCA_018222875.1 Algicola sp. | reverse complement strand
GTACTTTTTCTACTGATTCACCAAGTACCCTAGCTTCTTCTTTTGCGTTTTGAATATCCTCTAATGTTTCTAAAGGCATTTTCTTAATGTCATTGATAATTCTAAGTGATAGCTCTGAAATAGATTCTTTTTTACCGAAAATTTCTTCTGTCAAAATGTTTACCGATGTTCCAAATGTTCTAATTTTCTTCTCCTCCGCTGTTTGATGCTGAATCTTTTTATTGCGCTTATTAAATATGATAACATTTTCTGGTTGACAATCAGATACTATGAATGGCGAATGTGAAGTAACGAAAATATCTCTTCTATTATCTTGACCTTTTGCCAAATCTTGACTTAAACAATCCTTTAAAGTCGAAATGAAATTAGACCTCCAATCTGGATTGAAATGGGTTTCTGGTTCATCTAGCAAAAACAAACTATTAGTATCTCTGAATAAAAGGCATAGGCCAATAGCATGTATAAATTGATATTCGCCATCGGATAGAGACTTAGTATAAACGAAACCATCTACTGTTTTTAGCTTTAATTCTACATCTTTGAATCTAAAAATTCTGTCTTCATCATATGGTAAAGGCACGATATCTTGATTTATATAAATATTTTTTGATTGGTATATTTTTGATTTTAGTTTCTTACTAATTTTATAATTATTCAAATTAAGAAGTACTTGAAAGGTTTTAAAAAGCTCAAAAGCATCATTTTTAAAATGGTACTTAAATGCTTTCTTACATTCATCATCAACATAGAAATCTAAAATAAGTTCCTTTTTTATGGCATCATAACTGTGAGACGTACTGCACTTTTGAAGTTTTTCTATAGATTTCCCAATTAATGATGTTAACTCTCGATGCGTATTGGCTTTATTATCTAGATGTTCTTCCTTTATAGTCTGAAGAACGTCATTATGCACTTTTTCCAATCGACTTCTACTAATTATTAATCTAAACGATTTTACATTGGTTAAACCTATTTCATCAGTAAATGGTTTTAGCGTCTTTTTGTCACGCAATAAATAAATTGATAATAAAATGGCTTGATTATAATAGTCGTCTAAATATATGAAACGGCTTTCGGGTTTGTTATAATCTAAATCCTTTATTAGTCTATCCAAGTATTCATCATACTGAATAAAACGCATTTTAAAAAAAGGAAGGTTTAAAGTCTGATTTTCACCACTAGAATAAGCTACAATATATTCTGGAAAAAATTGTTTAACCTCAGTTCCGTAAAGTAATTGTCTTTCTTCTTTTTCGCATTCAAATCTATTTAGCCAAAACACCTGTGGCGCCTTTTCTTTTTCTTTTACAATTTTAATGTGAGCATCATAACCAATATCATAGTCTGAACTGTATTGTCTTGAATATGAACCATGCTTATAATAGTAATACTCCAATTCAAAAGATTCAGGAAATGAAACTTCTGGATAAAAGCCCTTAGCATTTTTTCTATCAAATTTACCTTTGCCTTCAAAACCACTTGGCTTATAATCTAAATAAATACATTCCAAATGATAGAAAATATCAGCTATTACCTCTAATAGATTGGATTTACCCGAACCATTTAAACCTACGAAACAATAGGGTTTAAAATCCCATATATCTTCAGGTTTATCTGTAAGGAAATTTATCTTAAACCCCTCATGCAGACTTCTAAAACCATCAGGAAGTTTAAGACTTTTTAATTTCATTGAATTTAAATTCTAATTGTTCAGATTGTTGATTAAACCACTGTTTTATTTCTGGATTCTTCTCACCTAATATTTCAAAAAGCTCTTGTTTTAATAGTTCATAATCAATTTCTATACTTCTATTTTTGTATCGATAATAAAAATCGTCAAGAAATTTTGAAAAGTTGCCTTCTTGATTTTTTACAAACTCTACCAATTTTTCTCTATATATTTTTCTTAATTCTTCATCTTCAATTTTAGGTGCCGAAATAAAATCATTGGATATTCGTTCTTCGTTTGATTCTGATTTAAGAAATTCTGAATTTCCATCTTTATTGATATCTATTTGTTCTTCCGAAATAGGCAAATAATCGTTCTCACCATCAAAATGTAAAAAGTCTTCACCTTTGTTGTCTTGCTTACTGTCCTCTATAACGGATGGCTCTAATGAATCTGAAACTGGTGTTTTTATATCCTCAACTTCCTCCTTTAGTTGCTCTTCAGCCCAAGCCTTAAAATCTTCTGGCGTTTCATCTGGGTCGCTTGAGAACATTCTAGTTTCTAGAAGTCCTACCTTACTTACATCCAACTCACCTTTAAAGGCTTTTTGGCTTAAACTACCATACAAATTTTCTAACTCTTGTAAATGGATTTGGTAGAGTTGTTTGATGTTTTCTACTTGTTCTACTATATGAGCGAATTCGTTTTGTTGTGCAATTAAAGGGATACTAATTTTAATTCCTGTAATATCTGTACTAGAAATATTTGCTTGTCGGACTCCTCTATTAGCTTTTATAAGAGTTGATTTCACTCTTGGAATTTGAAAGAGATAGTGTAAAAAATATAGATTGATTTTATTTTTTATAGGAATAAGCTTACCAACTCTTTGATTTAATAAATAACTCTCGTATTCATTGGTTGCAAAACAAGTATTACCATAATCTTCCTTTCCAACTGTACCTGTCATTGATATCATCAAATCACCTGCCGTAATTTTGAATCTATTATGCGTGTCTAAATAACTATTAGGTAAAAATGAAAATGATGTTAAATCAAAATTTCCTTTATTTACTGTCCCGATTTTAATTACTGGCACACCGTTTTCAACAAAATCTTTACTCTTAAAGGCATACCCTTGTTGCACTTTTAGGTAATTAGATAATGGCTCTAGATTATCATCAAAAATACCACCAAACATCTCCAAAAAAGTAGATTTTAAGAGCTCATCTAAATGCGCAATGCTTTCTTTACGTTTGGTGATTAAGGCTTCGCAGTCACTTAATACCTTGGCAATGCGTTTTTGGTTGTCTAATGACGGTAGCGATAAATAATATTTACTTAAATCTTCCTTGTTAAAACCTGCTTGTGCTGCTCTACCTCCAATGTTTTGAATAAAATTTTGAAATACAGGACCTCGAAGCAAAGTCAATAGATATTGTTTATTTAAAACTTTCTCATTGGGAATTGCTTTCATTATTGCAACATTATAAGCACCTTCCAATCCAGTCAATATTTTGCCTACCGAAGCTCCATATCTGCCAATTAAGACATCATCACTTTTACATTTTTTTAATTTTTTTGAATCCTTTACATATTCTATATTATCCTTATCACGTTGGGTAAAATCTCTAATTTGAAGCATTCTCACATATCCCTCTTTCGGTGTTTTAATCCACTCTTTTTTTGGTGGTTGAGAACCACCTTGAAAATCGCATACATTGGTGAGTTTGAATTTCGTAACGTCCATTAAAACAACTCCTTTAATTCATTCAACTTTTCAGAAATCTCCTTTTCCAATCCTTCAATTTCATTTCCGTCTGCATCTTTTCCACCAAGAAGATTAGCTAAAATCACTTCTGGTTTTTCATATTCAATGTCTTCAAAAACTTCCTCTTTATAGCGCGAAAAACTTAAATCGTATTTTTCGTCTACAATTTCCTTTTTAGCAACCGTAAAATATTTACGTTTACGGTCATTTTCACTATCAGGTTTTTTGCTATGGTACTTTATACGAATGTCTTGGATGTCTCCAAAATCATCTTTATTGTCTTTAGTTTTTAGTTTGTTACGCTTATCATCTAAAGTATAACCATCGCTGTCCATATCGTAAAACCAAACTTTGTCGGTTTCACCACCTTTGGTAAAGATTAAAATGGCAGTACTTACACCTGCATAGGGTTTAAATACTCCACTCGGCAAAGTCACTACAGCCTTTAACTGCGATTTTTCAATCATTATTTTTCGTGCATCCACAAAGGCACGACCAGAACCAAACAATACGCCTTGTGGTATCACAATACCTGCAGTTCCTCCCATTTTTAGCATATTGTAAATACGTTCTATAAACAAGAGTTCGGTTTTAGTGGTCTTTAAGGTGAGCTCTTCGTTAATATCTCCTTTGTCTATATTCCCAGTAAAAGGCGGATTTGCCAACACCACATCATATTCACTAGTTTCGTGGAAACTTTTACTCAAAGTATCTTTATAGTCTATTTGAGGACTGTCTATACCGTGCATCATGAGGTTCATTAATCCTAAACGCACCATAGTTTGGTCGATGTCGTAGCCTTGTAAACTTTTGCCTAAAATTTCTTTAACGTCTTCTGTGAGTTTAGAACTTCTTCCCGTTAATCTAAACCCATCTTCATCGGGTTCTACATTAGAGTTGTCCTTATTTAAATTGGTGATTAAATGATGGTAGGCACCTAACAAAAATCCACCTGTACCACAAGCTGGGTCTACAATGCGTTGCCCTAATTGCGGATTCACCATATCTACTAGTAATTTGATGATATGTCTAGGTGTACGAAACTGTCCATTTTTGCCAGCAGAAGCGATTTCACTTAGTAGCATTTCATAAACATCACCTTGAATATCTTGGAAATCGTGCCCTTTTTCCAGAGCATCTTTTTCCATTTCTTTGAAAATACTATCTATACTTTTTACGGCTTCAACAAGTAGAGACGGTTTTGGGATTATGAATACAGCATTCGCCATATGCTTAACAAATGGTGACTCATTTGAATCTAATCTCTGTATAAAAGGGAACACAAAGCGCTGCACATGTTGCAGCATTTCATCAGCTGGTTTTCTTTTAAAAGCGCTCCATCTTAAACTTTGTTTATCAATACCATTTTCTTGCTTTTCTTCATCTTGTTTTGTCGCATAGAATACACCATGAAATATGGAAATATAATCATCACCTGTAAATTCTGCATCAGACTGTTTTTTTAAATCATTCTCATCCAGCTTTTTCATAAAAAGCAGATAGGTAATCTGCTCTATGGCTGTCAGTGGATTAGATATTCCGCCACTCCAGAATTTGTTCCAGAGGTCGTTAATTTTTGATGCTATTTGTGGGTTACTGCTAATTAAGCTCATTCTAATAGTTTAGTAATCGTTTTTATATTTTTTATAATTATCTGGTTCTAACCAAAATGTATAGCAGTCTGCTATCATTTTATTCTCCCAGTTTTTATCTGCCTTTAAATCTTCCCAATCTTTACCTAACAAACTCTCGCAAAGTTTATAAAAGCCATCACCTTGTTCTCGCTTACCGAGTTTATGGGTAATTAAGGCACTTAGTAAAGGTCTTCCTTTCCTATATTCATGAACTGAAACTTCACCTAACCATTCACCAATTAAATCCCTATCTAAAACATTATTGAAATTTAGTCCGAGTTCTAATTGCTCATTTAATTGAGAATACGTCCAAGTCGTTTTTTGTCTTGCAAGTTCAATCAATTTATATCTGATATCTTTTATCATAATTATGCGACAATTTTTTCAGTTAGCACTATTATTTCCTTGATATCATTTGGTGAAAATACACCACGAATCCCTTTTGGATGAATGATGGTAAAGGGTGCTTCTATTAAATTTCGCTTTTCAATAGTGCCCTTTTCTATAATGTAATCTCGTAGTAAATGCAAAAACTCAATTTGATGTGTGCTTAAAGTATTATGTTCTGCGATAAATTGCTGCACTGCCTTACTCACTTGGTCATCAAAACGTTCTAAAATTTCAATACCTAATACATGTTTTACAAATTGTACTAAAGTTGCCTTTTGATGATTGTACACCTTACGCAATAAGGTTTCTGTAATGTGAGGGTCTTCTTCGTAGAGCTCTTCCGCTAATAGTTCTGCTTCTTCGCTTGAAATGTTTTCTCCTGCTTTAAGTTTTTGTAGAATAGGATTCCGTTTTGTCAATTCATTAATGCGCTGTTCAACCATTTCGCGATACTTGGAAATACTCACGGCTTCATTTACTGGACCGAACTCCACAAACTCCTTAGTCAGTAAGACATCCTTAAAATTAAAGCTCGACGATTGTTCTGTTCTCTTGGTTTCCCTAAAGTGTATTAGAGGTGCAATGGTGTCAGCTAATTCATCAAAACCTGCATCGTCAATAATACTCCAGTAATGATTATGCAGCACTTTATTTATGAATGATTTATGTTTGGAGACACTATTGATAGACAAAGGTAGTTCTTCTACTAAAGTTCTTATGTTTTCTTTAAGTGCATCAAATTGCTCTGTCTCTTCTGTCATATGTGCTACAGAAGTTTCCAGAACATCTTTTCTAAAACGCATGGCTTTAAAATCGGATTGAGATACCGTTCTAAATAAGGGTTGAATCTTATGACGTAAAAATTCTATCTGCTCTAGGCCAAAGTTATTCCAAAAGTCTTCGGTTTTAAGTTTAGCCAAATCAGCCTGAGCATCTTGAATTACTACAGATTGCTTAGGCAATGTTACTAATTGCTCATTCAACAAGTTAATTTCCTTTAAAGCAATCTCTTTTTTATCGAGTTCTAGAGCGAGTTCAATTTTATCAAGCCTTAGACCGAAATAACGAACTGGCAAAGGAATTTGCGCTTTTAGTTCTTTGCCTTTCGGATTGAGTTTAAAGTACTCAAAATTATCCCAACAATCCAAAATTAAAAACACATCTTTTTCTGGACACCAAGGCTTCATTTTAGTTGGTTCCAACAAACGCGTACCACGACCAATCATTTGCCAAAACTTTGTATAAGAATACACTGGTTTAGCAAATACCAAATTCACTAACTCACGTACATCGATACCAGTATCTAACATATCAACACTTATAGCTACTCTAGGCATATCGTTATTGGTAAACTGATGCAATAAGCCTCCTTTACCATAAACTCTTGGGTCGTCAGAAACCATGACTTTAGCCAGTTCGCCTGTGTATTCAGGATATAAGGCGTCAAAGATTTTTTCAATACGTCTTGCATGACTAATTGTAGAACAAAAGAAAATGGTTTTACCGGGAAGTACACCATTTGGGTCTTTGATGCATTCTTCCATAAACTGTTTTACAATGGTAACGTTAGTCCCTTTATTAACAACAGCTTTTTCAAGTTCAGTACCTTCAAAATTGATTTCTGCTACTTCTTTACCTTCAATAATTAGGCGTTTTTGGTCTTCTAAGCTAATGGTACGTTTGCTAATACCTTCAGATTGAAATTTCGTTTGAAGTTTCATCACCTGAAAATTACACAGATAGGGCGGAATATTATTTACAGCTTCTTCATAGGAATATGCAAACGTTGGCAAACCATCATCACAATTAAATAATTTAAACGTATTGTGGTCAATGACATCAGTTGGTGTTGCTGTTAAACCAAGCGTGGTCGTATTAAAATAATTTAGAACTTCTTGGTAGGTATTATAAATAGAGCGATGCGATTCGTCTACCACAATCAAATCAAAAAAATGTGGTGATAATGTATCGATATCGTCTCTAATAATATTCAACATAGTCGGATATGTAGATATATAAATACGTCTATCTGTTGCGATACTTTTCTCACCAACTTTTGGCCAACGAGGTTCGTTAGGCAAGTGTTCTTTAAAAGCGTCCAAGGCTTGATTCTGTAATGCAATCCTATCTGCTAAAAACAAGACACGTTCAGCCCAACCTGCTCGCATTAAAGCATCCACTAAAGCAATACAAGTTCTTGTTTTTCCAGTTCCAGTTGCCATGACTAACAGAAACTTTTGACGTTTCTTTTCCATGCCTTCCATTACAGAACGTATGGCTTGTATTTGATAATCGCGTCCAGCGATATCAACGTTGATTAATTCTTGTGCAAGTTTCTTTCTATTTTTCCGAATGAATTTATACCGTTCTAAATCATCTCGAGTCGGAAAACCCATTACTTTTTTAGGCGGATAATTTCCTAAATCCCAGAAATAAGTTTCGTGTCCATTAGTATAAAAGCAAAATGGTAGGATTCCAGTTTCTTGTTCAATATTCAAACAATACTGTTTTGCTTGTTCTCTGCCTAGCTCAGCATCTTTAGTGGTTCGTTTTGCTTCAACAACAGCCAATGATTTACCATCTTTACCCAAAAGCACATAATCATTGAACTGAATTGAATAGTCATTATAAGGTTCTCTCAATGTTTCAGAACCCATTGTCGACTCAATGACCACTTGAGTTTGGTCACTGATATTCCAGCCTGCTAAAAGCAGGTTCTTATCTATAATTTGTTTTCTGGTTTGTTTTTCGTTCACTAAAAGTTATATCATTTAGA
>JAAEZL010000065.1:0-4149 GCA_018222875.1 Algicola sp. | reverse complement strand
TCAATAATAATTACAGAATAATTAATTAATATCAATTGCAAAATTGGACTTAATCAACAATGTTGTTGTGTTACCAATAGAACTATTGATGGCTTATAATATTAACATTGGTGATTAGTAATAAATCATTGCTTGTTGGCAATAACAATATTGTAGGACATCAATAAAACCAGTACTGGCTTGCAATAACAACATTAGTGATTAGCATTAAAACCATTGCTTGTTTGCAATAACAATATTGTAGGGCATCAATAAAACCATTGTTAGCTCGCAACAATAACATTGGTGTTTAGTAATAAGACCATTGATAATTTGGAACAACAACATTGCTAGTTATCAATAAATTCATTGCTGGCTTGCAACAATATTATTTTTGATGTAATACCACATTTATAACGAACATAGAACTTGTTGAATTGTTGACTTTATAGAAGAACCCTAATATCTATGTGTGTTTTTGGAACAACATACAGTCAACAACATATCAACAGTATATTTTTTTAGTTTTGTTGACGTGTTGTTGAACCTTAGTTTGTTGATTTAGGCTCGACAGTAAAAGGAATAAATTAAAGATATCAACAAATCAACAATTTTCATCTATTTTGATATAGTCATTCTTTGAAAAAGTAAAGTATCTTCCTTTATGTTGAGTTTCACCCACTGTAAATTTCCCATTAGAGGTTTGATTTAAATGATATTTTGTGTATGATCCATTATGACTTTCAATTCCAAAATTTGATTTCAATTTTTCTCTGATGCTACTGCTGTTTGCTCTGATATTATTTTTAGATAGCTTTTCAATTAAATCTCCCAAAGTGTATTTTAATGTATCGACTTCAAACTTGATGAAATCATCAATTAAAATTTCTTCTAATTCCCTGTTCAAATATGTTCTATTCCCTTTAACCAATCGAGTTAATGCTTTAGTATAAATCTGTTCCTTAGTAAACCACATACGCGTCATTTTAGGATACTTTATTTTTCTGTTGTTCAAGAAATACAAAAAGTAAGGTAATTCCTTTTTTAAAACTTCTAAAAGATCTGGATTGTCTTGCGATTGTGTTAGTGATGGGACTTCCAACACCCAATACCGAATTTCTTGTTCATCTATTAATATGAAATTATCTACGTTATTGGAGCAAAGAATAAATTTTCCAAAAAAACTTGATTCCTGTTTATCAATACCTTTAGACTCAGTTTTGTAGTTTAAAGCAGTTGATAAATTTTTAATTCTTTCACTATCTTCTCTCTTATTTAATAGAGCTTCATCTACAGCTATGATTAATTTGGAAACCCAATCTGAATTGAACTGACTTCTAAAATCTTCATTTTTATTGATGGTCATGTTTACTTGAAAAATTAGTTTTAGAAAATTCAAAAAAGTAGTCTTACCTGTATTCCTTTCTTTACTTACTAAACATAGAATTGGAAGAATTTGAGTTGGTTTTTGCCAGAGAATCGTTAGATAATCTAAGCCTAAATCATAATGTTTTCCAAAAATATGTTTTAAAAAATGAGTGGTCTCTTGAAATTCACCAGGTTTAAATTCGTGAATTAATTTTTCATATTTATTATAATACCCATTTACTGATTCTTGATGATTAGTATTCGAGGGAATAGTGCAAAATCCATCATATTTTTTGATTTCATTCAAAATTTCCTTGCCTTCATCCTGTATTATTTCGCTTTTACGCCATTTAAGTAGAACATTAATTGTGTCTCCACTGAGCAATGGCATTTTAGATTTCTTGTAATAATCTGTTCCTATTCTAACATATTTCATAGCTCATCAGTTTTATCGATTAAATAAATTCTAAAACTTCCTGCTTTATTATAGTCAGGTTCTTTTACTCGGCAGACTTGAACATTAACAACTTCAATGCTGGAATCTGATTTCAGTATATCTCTTAATCCTTGTAAAAAGAGGATCGACAAATACTTTCTAACTTCTTGCTTAGCCATATCTTACTTTTTTAAAGGTTTAAGACATTCCAAAAGTTGTGAACGTTTGTAGTAACGTCTCGAACCAATACCATAAGCAAGGACTTTGCCTTTGTTTGTCCAATGCCACAAGGTTGACAAATTTATTTTTAGGAATGCACAGGCTTCATCCCGTGTCATTAGTTCATCATTAGCCTGAAGATGCGCTAATGCTTTTTTGAAATCAATAAGTTGATTTCGGACACAAGAACTAAATAGTTGTTCTAGTTGCTCTGGTGTCATCTCTGAAAGGAGGATTTGATTTTTTATCATAATATTTGGTGTTTTTATTATGATGTAAATCTCTTTCAATCCAATGAGATATGATAAAATTGAAGTGTACCCAAAGTGTACCTTTTTTGCGCCATAAAACTAAAGGTCGAACAAAAGTCTATTCCTTATAGTACTAAGTTTATCCATTTTTCTTTTACTTCCGATCTTTCTATAATCTATTTTATTGAACTTAATTTGGTAGGTTTTCAATAAAAAAACAAGAAATTCTTTACCATTACATAAAATAGCTTTCTCCCTTTCTAATTCTAGAAAAATAAAACTATAATTTGCATTATAATTTTTATCATTATCCTTAACCATTTCATGAAAATCAATAAATATACTGTAAGCTAAATCAGATGAAAAAATTTGTGGAAATTCATTGAGCTGCAATCTAGTATTGTACATACGACTAGAAAGTATCATTTTTTTAACTTCTAAAATAATAGTTTCTATGTCCTGAAAAAATGATTCTTTAAAACTAATAACTTCTACCCCATAAGGCTTACTTAATTTTTGTACGTAAATAGACTTATTAAAAAAATAATCACCACTTTTTATCTTAGATATTTCTCGCAAATTATGAGCATTCATTTCAAATTTGTTCTCAACATCATTTTCTCTATTGAATTTAGTACTGGACTCATATCTCTCAATAAGGTTATTTCTTGATTCTTTAAATTCGATTTTTAAATTGTCAACTGTATTGTGTAATTGATAAAAAAAACTTTGTACAGAGAGGCCTGAAGTTCTTGAATTAAAAGCATCTATTATTTTTAGCTTTATTAGTTCCTTATCACTAGTTTCGGATAATAATAATATTTGAATTTCTGAATTTTCCATTTATTAAAAGTATTTAGTTAATTCAATTGCAAGATCTTTGTTGCTTTTACCTATATATTGGAGAAACATAGACTCTGAACTATGACCAGTAACATAGATTAAATAGTTAGTTGGTATTTTTCCATAGAAATTTGTTGCAAACGAACGTCTTCCAATATGGCTTGTAACCAATTCCCATTTTTCAAATTCTCGTTCGACCTTTCTAAAAATTTTCACGTTCTTATCCTTTGATATATTTTCTTGCTTTCTACCTATAACTTTTTCATTTAACTCTGCTTTCTTACAAACTCTCTTTATATAATCATTATAGCGTTGTTTAGAAATAGCTCTAGGAAAATCACCTCCATTTTTTCTCAGGACTTCTAAAACTTTTGAATGAAGCGGTACAGTCATTAGTTTTTTAGTTTTCTTTTGGGTAAATTCAATTAAAGATTTACCGTTTTCTACTCTAATCATTGATTTATTAAACCTCATAAAGTCTGAAATGCGTTGTCCCAAGTAACAACTTATAATTAACCAATTCTTAGCATTCTCTAAATGCTCAAATTTCATTTCAGTTTTTTCGATATGTTCCAACTCTTCAATTGTTAAATAGATATGATTAACCTTTTCTTTTTTAATTTTCAAATTATCCATCTGTGGACTCACCTCTAAACCATTAGTTCTGGCATGCTTGCAAAAAGTTTTTATCAAACCAATTTCTCGTTGAATGGTATTTATAGCATACATCTTGCTTTTGCAATAATCATTAAATTTAGCCTTGAAATTTTCATTGACATCCTTAATGGCAATTTTCAACCCCAAATCATTCTCCATTCGTTGTAGCTTATGCATGATAACATTAAACTTAGTAGTGGAGGCTGGTGAAACTTCCGCTTTCTTTTGTTCCACGAAATATTGAATGTATTCGATTAAGGTTGATGGAAGTTCTGTGTTTAAATCATTTGGGTTATAGTAATTAGAAATTGTTTTAACTAACCATTCTTTCGAGATTAACGAAGTTGAAGTCTCATGAAAAGTATTAATTATATGACGTTCTAAATTATTGAGTTC
>JAAEZL010000064.1:2163-17670 GCA_018222875.1 Algicola sp. | reverse complement strand
GCGTGTTTAAGCACCTAATTTAGCAAATAAAAACCGAATAGAAAATCCGCGAGGATTTTCGTAAGTAGGCTAGAACTAGCAATAAATTATATACGGTGTTAGCAACTGTGCTTTATTCTTTTTCGTTATATGTTTTTAAAATCCGATTAATATCTTTTTTATTCATTATCGGTTCAAATCTCATTTCCTTATGAAATTCCTCTATTTTTTTTCTATTAAATAAAAATCGTCTAAACATTTTGTTTTTCAGATACCTTTTGTGTTTTTTCTTTTTGAGACGTCGACTTAATGTTAAAATTACATTTTCATAAAGAGACCAAAGAGCAACAAAATATAGATAAGGAATATATAGCAAAGTCAGAATTATTGGATTTAAAAAACTTTTTAAAGTAAGTAAGTTCGCAAACTCTCCAAATTCTTGAGATATTCTATAAATTGTATAAGCAAGCACCACAACTCCAAATAGTGAGGTAATTCCGTTAAACAAATTTTCGACAGGTTTGTATTCAGGTTTGTTTTGAGTGAAAACTTGCGAAATTCCAACAAATGTCATAATAGGAATTAGAATTAATTCAGCGACTAATGAGAAATTGTAAAAATTCGCAATAAATTCAATTATTATAATTCCTTTCAAACTGTCTTTGAGAATAGAATTCAGATATCCTTTGTCTGAATTAATTTTGTTCGTTTTCATTAACAAAAGGAAACCAACAAATACAGTCCAAAGAATTGTGTCTTTTAATAGAGGTAATTCCCAAAATCCAATGAATGTAAGTCCGAGAACAATTAACTCGACATAAATTATCATTAATAGAACTATGTCAATTATTTTCTGTTGAAAAAAAGTTTTGATTAAATGTCCGAAAGATTTTAAAACGCCCTTTTTAGTGAAAGCCAACAATAAAAAAATAGTAAGCCAGATTATAATTGATATTTCTCTGTTACTAAATATTTCTCTCATTGTCGTTTTTCGGCATTGTTGCTAACGGTCTTGTGTGTGAAACGTAGCGTATAAATAGACGCTAACTTTTCGGATTTAGCACGAGCCGAATTTTTTATTTTTATGTTTAATTTTCTTTTATAAATATAACCAAATAAAAAATTTGGCGTACTTTGTAAATATACAAAAACCTCTCGGAAAGCTTATAATAGCTATGTTTTATACACGTTGTTGTAAGTAGTGCTTTTTACGTTCAGCTTGGTTTTCCGATGTTTGTTATTTAGTTCAAATGTGAGCGTTGGCAAGACATACTCTTTTGCAATTTTTGGTGTAGTGTTGGCTTTAGCGAATTGCAAATGTGTATGGCTTTAAGCGTTGGCTATTCCGCAATATCAATTATTTCATTCTGTTTATATAAATTTGGTAAAAAACCAGACTTTATTCTAAACTGACTTCGTTTCTTAATTTTAGGTTTGGTAGAAATATTTTCCAATTTAATTCCTGGGTCGTAATAAATATTCCCAAGAGCCATTTGCGAAAGAAATAGTTGGAAATCAGTTCCTGTTCCTAAAATTATTTCATTTCCATATCTGTACTTTCTTTCAGGTTTAATTTCTGATAATGAAGGTACATAACAAGCTTGATTATGTTTTCTGTTCCAATGTGTTAGCATTGAGGAAAAACTCCAAGAAGCTGTTTCATTCTCTTTTTCGTCCAGTAATGCAATTCTACCATTCGTATTGCGTATTTTTCCGCTTTCAACGTCAAATCCGATTAATTGCATTGTTAAATCTGTTAGATGATGTTTTTCTCCAACTTTGTGAACTCCACCAAAATTCAATCTATCTGGTCTTCCTCTTTTGTCTTCGTAACCATAAGTTCTGACAAAATATTCTGTTCCTTCGGTTTTGTATAATCCGTCCGTTGGTTCAGGTGTCATTAGAGTTATTGCTTTGGATTTGGTTCTATTGAAATTAGCAACTCCGAACTGTTTGACTTCCCAACCCATAAAATCAGGTTCGGAATATCCATTTGGCGTAACTCCTAATTCTGCTTCCAAAGTATAACCTCCACAATTTGGTGCTCGACAATCCATTATGTTTCCATTGCTGTCTAACCTTTTTGAGTTAATCCAACCTAATTCGTGAATACGTTTTAATTCGCTCAATAAAACTGCTCGATTGTTTTTAGCTTTCGGTAAATCTATAACAGAGAAAACTCCGTGAACAGAATCAAATTCAGTTTGATTAAATTCATTTGTGATTTCTGAATCAGGCGAAGTTACATAGCCTAAAATTGTTCCGTTTTGTGCAACAGAAAAGAAAAGTAGACGACCAGCTAATCTTTGTGTCATTAATTCCGAAGGTGCTTTTTGACACCTTGCAAGAAATCCAGAAAATCTAACTTCAGGATATTTTGGATAGAGGATAAGCTGTGCTTTTGGTGCTGGAAAAACTGAACCTTCGTCATCAATCCAAGAAAAGTTGATTTTAGCTTTAAATCTTTCTTTATTCCAATCTCCAGCTTCTTCGGTAACTATTTCCGAAAGTGGTAATATGTTTAAAATTTCGAAACTGCCACCAAAATAAACTTGATTTTTAGAGTTGTCATTTGGTGCGAGAGTTTTTACATAAATCTTCTTACATCCATTATTTATGAACAGCGATTTTAGATTGGTTAGATTCATTAATTTTTGAAAGTTCTTTTACAATATTTTTTGCAACTGCTTGTATTAAAGGTGTTACAACAGAATTGCCAAATTGTTTATATGCTTGATTATTTGAGACAGGAATTATAAATTTATCTGGAAATCCTTGAAGTCTCGCACATTCTCTTGGTGTTAATCTTCTTGGGTTTTTTCCTTTTTGTGGAATTAAAACCTCTGAACCATCTTTATAATATCTTGCACTAATTGTTCTTGAAATACCATTTAAGTCAGTCAATCCAAAACCAAAACCATTTCCTTTAGCTTTATGTTTTCGTGCGTGTTCTTGTAGATAATTCCAGAGTTTATCAGACAAAGTATATTTGTCGTCAACTTTAGGTTCAAGAATATCTTTGAAAACAAAGTTTGATTCTTGTGGGTCTGGAAACTCAAACGTTTCTTTACTTTTAAAAACTGTCTTTTTGAATCCTACAATTATAATTCGTTCACGATTTTGAGGAACATAGTGTTTGCCATTTAGAATCTTGAAATGAACGTTGTAGCCTAATTTTTCTAAAGTACTAATTATGACTTTAAATGTTTTCTTTTTGTCGTGAGACACGAGATTTTTTACATTTTCAAGCATAAAAGCCTTTGGCTTTTTATGTTTTATTATTCTTGCGATGTCAAAAAATAAAGTTCCTTGAGTTTCATCCAAAAAACCGTGTTTTCTTCCCAACGAGTTTTTCTTCGAAACTCCTGCGATTGAAAATGGTTGACAAGGAAAACCACCTAACAGAATATCGTGGTCAGGAATATCCTTTTCTGAAATTTGAGTTATGTCTCCAAAAGGTACTTCTCCAAAATTAGCTTCGTAGGTTTTTTTTGCATAAGTGTCCCATTCACTTGTGAATACACACTTTCCGCCATTATTTTGATAAGCCAATCTTATTCCTCCAATTCCAGCAAAAAGGTCAATAAACTTGAATGTTGGGTTTTCTGTTGGTGGAAATGGAATATCCCATTTTATCGGTAAATAATATTGAAAGTTTGGTTCTTCTGCTATATTCAGTTCCTCGTGCAGTTCGTTCAAATATTCAGTTGCAGATGGTCTAAAATATTGAGAAACACCATTTTTGTGATTTTGAAAATAGTGTGTCAAATGTGCCAAGTCGTTAGTAGTTTTCTTATCTACAACGATTTGAAGTTTCTCTTTTATGTCTGAATATTTTTTGCCCATAACTAATCTGTAAAGTAACGAAAATTTAGGATAAATTCCATTTTTCAATTTTCAATTTTTTAACAATCTTATGAACGTGTGTAAGCATTGGAAAAAGGCAAGCTCTTTTTATTTTTTGAGGCACGAAAAAAATGAAATGTGCTTGACTATGCGGTTGGCTTTTTTAGTTCAAATGTTCAATTTCAGCTCGATTTCCGCATTACTTACAACTGGTTATATCCTAACAAATATAACATATTTTGGGAGCTATGTTCCGGATATGACAACTTTTTGGTTTTGAATATCAGTAGGGTTAAATTGTTTTTCAACAATGTATAAAGGCCTTTTATCCTAAAAAATTCTTATTTGCACACTATTGGAATAATAAAAAAAGAGATGTTTTTTTATTTGTATATGAGTATGAATATCTAAAAAAAAACAGAAAATAATATAGATATATTAATTCTTATAAAAATGGCAGGATTATATGTGAAAAAATTTACCTTTGGGCTAATATATTGTTTAATCATGTAGACAAAACTAAGAACACGTTTTTGAATACGGTTTCATATAAGTATCAGCTCAAACACCCTGTGTTTGTGTTGAAAAAGCGGTTGAGGTCGGGCTCATAACCCGAAGGTCACTGGTTCGAGTCCAGTTCCCGCTACTACAAACCAGATACGAAAGTATCTAGTTTTTTTTTGAAAAAAATCAAAACAATTCATTTTCAACTGTATAAACGTTATGTTCATCTAATAAAATGAATATTCACAATCAAATCATTAACTTTATAAAGTAATAAAACTCAAAGCTGAGTTTAGTGTCTAAAAGGCCATACGCTGTTCATTAAGAAATTGTTAGTTGTATTGGATAAAAAAACACTGCTTTTATGAAAATTAAAATTGACATACCAAGAAAAGTAGTTTCTAATAACATGATTATTTGTGTATGCTTGATGTTGGCTACCTACTCATATGCTCAGGTAGGAATCGCAAATACAAATCCCCAAGCAACTTTAGATATAGCTGCAACAAATCAAGCAGCTCCAACTAATGAAGATGGTATATTAATTCCTAGAGTAGATGCATTTCCAGCAGTAAATCCTACAGCTGCTCAACAAGGAATGCTGATTTATCTTACCACAGCAAATGGACTAAATCCTAAAGGGTTTTATCACTGGGATCAGGCAACTATGAGTTGGATTGGGTTTTCCAGTATCTTAAAATTAAATGATCTCTTTGATGGTAAATCTGATGATGATGGCTCCAATGACGGCTCTTCAGTTTTTATAGGAATAGATGCTGGTTTAAATGACGATAGTAATAATCGTAGAAATGTTGGTATTGGTTTTAATTCTATGCAGCTGAATACCACTGGAACTTCAAATACAGCAATAGGAAATGCTTCATTAAGCAACAATAGTATTGGTATAGAAAATGTTGCCATTGGTACAGATGCTTTATTGAATAGTACTGGCAATAACAATACTGCTGTTGGTTATCAATCACTTCAAAACACTGTTTCCAACGAAAGTACAGCTGTAGGATGGCAAGCTTTACTGAACAATACAAGTGGAACTGGAAATTCAGCTTTAGGTTATCAGGCTCTTACAGGAAATATTGTAGGTGATTTTAATTCAGCTTTTGGTCAAAATACTTTAGCTAATAATAGAGATGATAATAACTCTGCTTTTGGATATCAAGCCATGTTTCTGAATACCACAGGCACTTCAAATTCAGCATTTGGATCTGGAGCCTTGTATGATAATATCGCTGGAGATGAAAATACAGCTATAGGTACTTCAGCATTAACCAACAATGTTAGTGGTAGTCGCAATATAGCAATTGGAAATTTGGCCTTGGCAACTAACACTAATGGTAATAATAATATCGCTATTGGTCTCAATGCTTTGTCTTCTAATAGCTCTGGGGTTAATAATACTGCAGTTGGTCATGAAGCTTTGCAAAATACTATTGCCAGTGATGGTACTGCTTTTGGATACAGAGCGCTTTCGGGTAATACAGGAGGTATAGGTAATACAGCTGTCGGATTTACGGCTCTTTCAGTAAATAGTACAGGTGCATATAACTCTGCTTTTGGAGATAGTGCTTTACAAAATAACACAGCTAACTATAATTCAGGTTTTGGTTATCTCTCTTTGCAGTTTAATACAACAGGGTTTAGAAATTCGGCTCTGGGATTCAGATCACTTAACTTAAATACTACAGGTAGAAATAACACTGCTATAGGTAATGAGGCTTTACGATACAATAGTATTGGTATTGATAATACTGCGATTGGAGGAGCTGCACTTACACTTAATACAGCTAGTGAAAATACAGCAATTGGTTTTAGTGCTTTATCAGCTAACACTACAGGAAGCAGTAATACATCTATAGGACATCTTACGATGCAAGCTAATGTGTCTGGTACAGGTAATGTTGCTATTGGAAATGATGCATTAAACGCTTTAAATTCTGTTACAGATGCTGATGGTAATATTGCTATTGGTAGTGGATCTATGGCTCTAACTACAGCAGGTGGTAATAATACGGTTATTGGTACTGGAGCTGGTAGTTCATTAAATGGAAGTGGAAATGTTTTTCTCGGATTTAATGCAGGTTCAGATGCTACGTTTAATGCACTGTCAAATACTCTGGTTATTCAAAATTCAAATTCTTCGATACCATTAATTCACGGAGACTTCTCTGCAAATCTTGTTGGTATTGGTAAACTGGCCACGACGTATGCTTTAGAGGTTGAAGGTACATCTGAGGCAACACAATATAAAATCTCTGCATTAAATACGGCTCCTGCAAGTGCCACTGCTCCTGGAGAAGTTGGAGAGATTAGAATCACTGCGACCTACATCTATATCTGTATCGCACCTAATGTTTGGGTACGAGCAGCCTTAACTACCTGGTAAAATCATTTATGTGCTTTTAGTGAAAATTGTAATTCAATAGATGAACCATTTTCTATAGAGGTTTTATATTTTTGTATTATGAATGATAATTTCAAAAATGAATTCTTCGGAATTGGTATTCAAAATGGAAAAACACCTGAAAATCTTGGAGTACTCTGGCGTTCTGCTCAAAACCTTGGAGCAAGTTTTATTTTCACCATAGGAAATCGGTATGCCAAACAAGCTTGCGACACACACAATGCGGTAAAATCAATGCCTTATTTCCACTACGAAACCTTTGAAGATTTTTTTAATAATCTACCAAAAGGAACACGACTAGTAGGTGTTGAGTTAACAGATGAAGCCGAAGATTTAGAAACCTTTCATCATCCCAGACGTTGCGTATATCTGCTCGGAGCGGAAGATCATGGATTATCCAATCAGGCCATTGAAAAAAGTCATTTTTTAGTAAAATTCAAGTCGCAATTAAGCTTAAATGTCTCAGTCGCAGGAAGTATTATCATGTATGACCGAGGGATAGATAAACCAAGGTCATAAATATTTACAGTCGCGTCTGAAAAACAACTCAGTTTTGTAGTTATTAAACCCCAATATTTGCAATTAATCGAATACGTTCAGGATTATGAATTATTCGGTAATGTATGGAGTGAATGTTACTATCTTATTCTTGGTCGTTTTTAGCTTAAATACATCTGAAGGTACGTTATCAACGATTTAAAACAGTTGGAATACCTTAACACGGAAATCTAAGAAGGTCATTATTAAATAATTTCATATATTTAGATATAAAACCAACTATTATGAAAATAAACAAATCAGAAGATCAGGTTACACGAAAGGAAGCCTTAAAAAAAATGGGGAAGTACGCTGCTTTAACAGCAATAGGTACTTTCATTATATTGAACCCCAAAAAAGCCCAGGCATCCTCTCCTCCAGATCCAGGTGGAGGACTTGGAGGAGGAGATTAATAGAACTTTTCTTAATTAGTTCAAAAATATATATATGACATAAATAGTCTTATTAAAGTCTATGATTGAACTATCATAGGCTTTTTTTTATAATGAAATCACACATATTATTTATTGTTTGATAAAGGTTGTAACTTTGTAACTAGTTTTAAATGTATATTATGAGTCATAAAGCAGGTTTTGTAAATATTATTGGAAATCCTAATGTTGGTAAGTCTACGTTGATGAATGCTTTTATTGGAGAGAAATTATCAATCATTACCTCTAAGGCACAAACCACAAGGCATCGTATTTTAGGTATTGTAAATGGAGATGATTTTCAAGTCATCCTCAGTGATACACCTGGAATTATTAAACCAGCGTACGAATTGCAGGCGTCTATGATGGATTTCGTAAAATCCGCTTTTGATGATGCAGATGTACTTGTTTATATGGTTGAGATTGGTGAAAAAGAGTTGAAGGATGAAGCTTTTTTTAATAAAATCACCAATTCAAAAATCCCTGTATTGTTATTGTTGAATAAGATTGACAAGTCTAATCAGGAACAATTAGAGGAGCAGTCGCAACTATGGCAGAGTAAAGTTCCGAATGCAGAATTTTTCCCGATTTCAGCAACAGAAGGGTTTAACGTTCAGAATGTATTTAATAGAATTATAGAGTTATTACCAGAATCTCCTGCATTTTACCCTAAAGATCAGTTAACAGATAAACCTGAACGCTTTTTCGTGAATGAAGCGATTCGTGAAAAAATCCTGATGCATTATAAAAAGGAGATTCCTTATGCCGTTGAGGTTGATACGGAAGAGTTTTTTGAAGAAGAAAACATCATCAGAATGCGTTCAGTAATTATGGTCGAACGTGAGACGCAAAAAGGAATTATTATTGGGCATAAAGGTTCAGCATTAAAGCGAGTAGGTGTCGAAGCCAGAAAAGATTTAGAGAAATTTTTCGGAAAACAGGTGCATTTAGAATTGTATGTAAAAGTGAATAAAAACTGGAGAAACGACCAACGTCAGTTAAAACGTTTTGGTTACAATCAAAAGTAAATTACCCTTCGGCGTGGATGCCTTCACTTCTTAAGGTGTCTCTCATAAAATGATGTAATTGATGCATTTCATTCATTCCGGTTTTTTTTCCTAAGCGTCCTCCAAAGTAAAGTGCAAACCAAATAACAACGGTAAATAAGGCAAAAAATATCTGAAACGCATAAGTGTCACCTAAAGACCAATTCACATAAGCCCAAATTCCAAAAGCGATAAAAAGTCCGGCAACTAAAAAATGCAAAAACATAAACATCGTCCAGACGGTTGGGTTAGGTCCGAATAAACCATAAATAATACTACCTTCCTTGTCATATTCCTTATTGATTTCCAAATGGAGTTGAGGCGACCAGAAATGTTGTTTATGTTTTGGAATTCTGATAAACACATGATCATCTATTCGTGAGATGATAAAATCAGTTTGTGATGTTTTTTTATCTTCGAATAACTTCAGCAGCATATCGTTATCTTGCTTTACATGAAACTTAAAGCGAGGCCTTAAAACAATCGTGTTCGTAGTTGACATTTTGATTTAAAATAATAACTCAAATTACTATTTTTTATTTAATAAATGATAACAAGCTATGTTTAACGTAAAATAAACGCTACATGAACACTTATTTAGTATCTTTGCAGCCGCTTACAGGATATGTAATGCAGATAAAATCTTAAATTATGAGTAATATAGTTGCAATAGTAGGAAGACCAAATGTTGGAAAATCTACGTTTTTTAATCGTTTAATTCAACGTCGGGAAGCCATTGTTGACGCTGTTAGTGGAGTGACCAGAGATAGGCACTATGGTAAGAGTGACTGGAATGGGAAAGAGTTTTCTTTAATTGATACTGGAGGATACGTAAAAGGCAGTGATGATATATTTGAAGCTGAAATTGATAAACAGGTTGAATTAGCCATTGATGAAGCCGATGCTATCATTTTTATGGTAGATGTTGAAACCGGAGTCACTGGAATGGATGAAGACGTTGCAAAATTACTTCGTAAAGTGAATAAGCCAGTTTTCTTGGCAGTTAACAAAGTTGATAATGGAAAGCGAGCAGAAGACGCTGTTGAGTTTTATTCACTGGGTTTAGGCGAATACTATACCATTGCCAGTATTAATGGTAGTGGAACAGGAGATCTTCTCGATGCTCTCGTTGAAGCTTTGCCAGAGAAAGAAGAAGAGGAAGAAAAAGATGAGTTGCCAAGATTTGCAGTAGTTGGTCGTCCAAATGCAGGTAAATCCTCTTTTATTAATGCACTTATTGGCGAAGAACGCTATATCGTTACTGATATTGCAGGTACGACCAGAGATTCAATAGATACAAAATACAACCGTTACGGTTTTGAGTTTAATTTAGTGGATACAGCTGGTATCAGACGAAAATCTAAAGTTAAAGAAGACCTGGAGTTTTATTCTGTAATGCGAAGTGTGAGAGCTATTGAACATTGTGATGTGTGTTTGTTGGTTTTAGATGCTACGAGAGGTTTCGACGGACAAGTACAAAATATATTCTGGTTAGCACAACGCAACCGAAAAGGGATTGTGATATTAGTCAATAAATGGGATTTGGTTGAAAAAGATACGATGACGACTCGTGACTTTGAAAGAAAAATTCGAGAAGAAATTGCGCCTTTTACAGATGTGCCAATCGTATTTATTTCGGTACTTAATAAACAGCGAATTTTTAAAGCGATTGAAACAGCTGTTGAAGTCTATAACAACCGAACTAAAAAGATTAAAACTAGTAAGCTTAATGAGGTATTATTACCAATTATAGAAAATTATCCACCTCCAGCGTATAAAGGTAAATTTGTGAAGATTAAATACATCATGCAATTACCAACACCACAACCTCAATTTGCATTTTTCTGTAATTTGCCACAATATGTGAGAGATCCTTACAAGCGTTATTTAGAAAACCAGTTGAGAGATCATTTTGATTTTAAAGGAGTTCCTATTAGCGTCTATATGCGAAAGAAATAATTAAGAATCAACTATAATTTGAAGCACTGTTTTTAATAGAAATGGTGCTTTCATATTTTAAACAAACAACAAACTACCAGCTTCCGCCAGCACCTCCACCAGAGAAACCGCCTCCTCCGAAGCCACCTCCAAATCCGCCACCAAAGCTTCCGCCTGAGCTGCTACCAAAACCTCCTGAGCTTCTACCATAGCTTCCGCGTCCCATATTACTTAAAATAATAGCATCTAAAATACTGGTTCCATTAGTACGACCACCTTTCCCATTGTGTCCACCTCCACGTCTGTTTTTAGAAATGGCAATCAGGAAAAAGATAAATACAATAAATAAAAAGAAAAAGAAACCAATTGGAAATGAATCTTGAGAATTGCTTTGTCTTGAACCTTGATAAGCGCCTGTTAAAACTTCAAAAATGGCATCAGCACCTTTGTCAAGTCCTTGGTAATAATCTCCTTTTTTAAATTCTGGAATAATAACGTTTCTTACAATTTCGCCTGTAATTCCGGCAGTTAGCCTGTCTTCAACACCATAACCAGGAGAAATCCAAATCTTACGATCATCTCTAGCAAGCAACACAAAAACACCATTGTCTTCTTTGGCCTGTCCAATTCCCCATTCGTGACCCCATTTTGGAGCGAGTAAACCTATGTTTTCACCTTTGGTAGTTGCGATTATAGCAATCACAATTTGTGTAGATGTGGTATCAGAGTAGCGAATTAATTTTTGTTCTAAACTTTCTTTTTCATAAGCCGAGAGTAACTTGGCATAATCATAAACACTGGTTTGTTCATCAGGAATTGGAGGAATGTCAAATTGAGCATTTGCAATGTGCGAACTCATAAAAAGCATAGTGAACAGGCAAAACAACTGTATGTGATGTTTAACCTGAAACTTAATTTTTTTAATATTCACTGAATATGACAAACTTTAATTTTTTTATAATTACTGAACCTTATCCTTTAGAAATATCGTCTGGTAATTCATTTATATCACCATGAATCCATGGAAAGTGTAATTCTAATTGTTGTCCAGCCTTTAAAACACCTTCAATAAGACCTTGCTTAAAATTACCATGTTTAAAATGAGATTGGATAACATCTTTAGTACTGTCCCAGAACCCTTCTGGAACAACATCATTAATGCCTTTGTCACCATAAATCACAAAGGTTTTATCTTCAACAGCAACATAAATTAAAACACCGTTTTGCTGTTTGGTATTGTCCATTTTAAGATAGTGAAAGACTTCCATTGCACGATCAAAAGCATCCAGTTTTGACGAATTTTCAATGTGAATCCTAATCTCTCCAGACGTATTTTGTTCTGCCTTACGAATGGCTTTAATAATGTCTTGCTCTTCTTCAGCAGAGAGGAACGCTTCTACTTTAGACATCTTAGTTGTCAAAATCAAATTCTACATCCACAGGATTTTCAGCACCAGCTTCTGAATCAAAATATGGCTTTTCATCAAAACCTAAAGCTCCAGCCAGTAAAGAATTAGGGAATTCTTTTACGTGAATGTTGTATGGTTTGATAGCTTCATTATAGCGTGTTCTTGCTGTTTGAATCGTATTTTCAGTACTGGTTAATTCGTCTTGAAGTTTCAAGAAATTTTGATTTGATTTTAAATCAGGATAACGCTCAACAGTGACTAATAAACTTTTTAAAGCGCCACTTAAACCACCTTGCACTTGATTGTATTGAGCCAGTTGTTCAGGTGTAACATTTGATGGATCAATATTAATAGAAGTTGCCTTTGCTCTGGCTTCAATAACATCTGTTAATGTGTTACGTTCAAAATCAGCTGCGCCTTTTACAGTATTTACTAAATTACCAATAAGGTCATTACGCCTTTGGTAAGATGTTTGAACATTTCCCCACGCTTCACTTACATTTTCATTAAGTTGAACTGCAGTATTATTAAATCCTTTAACCCAGGAATAAGAACCTAGTGCTAAAATAGCAATGATAATCACAGGAATGAGCCATTTTTTCATAATGATATAGTTTTAAAGTTGTGTTCTAATTAGTTGTAATAAAATAGATTATGTTACAACTGTGATTTAATTTTAATAAGTTGTGCTTTTATGCCTTCTAACTTATTTATTATTTCGAAGTTGTTCAACGTTTTTTGTTTTTCTTCTTTGAGATGTGTTTTTGCACCTTCAAGAGTAAAACCACGTTCTTTTACCAGATGATAAATAAATTGAAGGTTTTTAATATCTTCAGGAGTGAACTTCCGGTTCCCTGTTGCATTTTTCTTAGGCTTGATTACAGCAAATTCCTTTTCCCAAAAACGGATTAAAGACGTGTTTACATCAAATGCCTTAGCAACTTCGCCAATACTGTAATATCGTTTTTCTGGTAAATCTATATGCATTAGTCTAAGGATTGATTTTCTAGAGAAGCTTTTTCTAACAGCCTTGCATATTCGTCAGCAGATAGGTTTCCGTAGTAAAAATTAATTGGGTTGATACGTTCACCATCCTTAAATACTTCGTAGTGAAGATGAGGTGCTTCAGAACGTCCTGTACTTCCAACAAAACCTATCAAATCGCCTCGTTTTACTTTTTGATTAGAGCGCACATTGTATTTGTATAGGTGAGCATAAAGTGATACATAACCATAGCCATGATCTATTCTGATGTGTTTACCATAGCCAGAAGCATTATTGTCTGCGCGAGTTACCACACCATCTCCTGAAGCATAAACAGGTGTGCCTCTTGGAGCGGTAAAGTCCATGCCAAAATGAAATTTCCGAACCTTGGTAAACGGATCCGTTCTGTAGCCATAACCAGAAGCCATATATTTTAAATCTTCGTTTTTTACAGGCTGAATAGCTGGAATTGCTGATAAAAATTTCTCTTTATCTTCTGCTAATACCGCAATTTCATCTAAAGATTTGGATTGTACAACAATCGCTTTTTGAAGTAAATCTAAACGTTTATTGCTTTCAATAATCAGTTTAGAATTGTCATAACCTTCGTATTTTTTATACCTGTTAATACCGCCAAAACCTGCTCTTCGCTGTTCAGAAGGAATTGGGTTGGCTTCAAAATACAAACGGTAGATAGCATTATCGCGTTCTTCTACACTTTCCAAAACGGCAAAGGCATTATCTACACGTTTATTGATAAGTTTGTACTGTAATTGTAAATTGGCTAACTCGCGCTTTAAAGCACGTTCTTTAGGAGATTCAATATACTGGCTTGCGATAAAAACGAAAAGAAATCCGAATAAAGCAGCTGCTAATAAAAACAGCATGGTAAACTTTACAGTAGTTCTTTTTTTACGCTCTATTTTCCGATAAGAAAGCGTTTCAGAATCGTAATAATATTTTACTTTAGACATATCTTAAAAAGTTCTATTTTTGCAGGAATAATAGAACGACACACAAATATATAAATTGTTTCACACTTTGAAGTCATTTAAACTTTAGTTTTAGAGGTTTTCATTAATTTAAGTGTCATAATTTATTAATTTACAAGGATTTAATTTCTAATTATGAAGTCTCAAGACATTCGACAAGCATTTTTAAACTTCTTTCAGGAAAAGAAACATAGTATCGTGCCTTCAGCACCAATGGTTTTAAAAAACGATCCGACACTCATGTTCGTTAATTCTGGAATGGCACCTTTTAAAGAGTATTTTTTAGGGAATGCTGAACCTAAAAACAACAGAATTGCAGATACTCAAAAGTGTTTACGCGTTTCAGGAAAGCACAACGATTTAGAGGAAGTAGGCTATGATACGTATCATCATACCTTATTTGAAATGCTCGGAAACTGGAGTTTTGGCGACTATTTCAAAAAAGAAGCGATTGCTTGGGCATGGGAATTATTAACTGAAGTTTATAAGATTGATAAGAGCATTCTTTACGTAACTGTTTTTGAAGGAAGTGATGATGACAAACTGCCAATGGATCAGGAAGCTTACGATTTCTGGAAAGAATTAATTTCTGAAGATCGTATTCTTATGGGAAATAAAAAGGATAATTTCTGGGAAATGGGAGATCAAGGCCCTTGTGGTCCATGTAGCGAAATTCATGTTGACATTCGTTCAGAGGAGGAAAAAGCAAAAGTCGATGGAAAGTCTTTGGTAAATATGGATCATCCTCAGGTTGTTGAAATCTGGAATCTCGTATTCATGCAATACAACCGAAAAGCCAACGGAAGTTTAGAAAATCTGCCAGCAAAACATATCGACACAGGAATGGGTTTTGAACGTTTATGTATGGTATTGCAAGGAGTTCAATCTAATTATGATACTGATGTTTTTACGCCAATAATCAGAGAGATTGAAACCATTACTAATAAAGATTATGGTAAAGTTAATGAGGTAGATATCGCTATTCGTGTCATTTCAGATCATGTGAGAGCTGTAGCCTTTTCTATTGCAGATGGTCAATTGCCAAGCAATACTGGAGCAGGTTATGTGATTCGAAGAATTTTACGACGCGCTGTTCGTTACGGATTTACATTTTTAGATAAAAAAGAACCGTTTATTTACAGATTGGTTGATGTGCTTGTCAAAAAAATGGGAAAAGCTTTTCCTGAATTAAAAGAACAAAAGCAACTGATTGAAAATGTCATAAAGGAAGAAGAATCATCTTTTTTAAGAACTTTAGATCAAGGATTATTATTACTAGACCGAATTATTAGCAATGCGAAATCTAAGGAAATTTCAGGTAAAAAAGTGTTTGAACTGAAAGATACCTATGGTTTTCCTGAAGATTTAACCGATCTAATTCTTCGTGAAAAAGGCTATACCTATAATCATGATGAGTTTGAA
>JAAEZL010000064.1:0-2153 GCA_018222875.1 Algicola sp. | reverse complement strand
AGATAGAGGGAAGCAGGCATCGCAGCTCAAATCTGATGACTGGACTATTTTAATAGAAGATGAAGAGCAGGAATTTATTGGTTACGATACGACTGAGGCAAATGTAAAATTAGCGCAATACCGAAAAGTAACGTCTAAAAAAGATGGAGAATTATACCAGTTGGTTTTTAACTTAACGCCGTTTTATGCTGAAGGTGGCGGACAAGTAGGCGATAAGGGTTACTTAGAAGACGCTTCAGGTGATATTATTTATATCGTGGATACCAAAAGGGAAAATAATGTCATTATCCATTTTGCTAAAAACTTACCTAAAGATATTCATGCCACATTCAAAGCTTCCGTAGATACAAAACAACGAAACAGAACAGAATGTAATCATACAGCAACGCATTTGTTACATCAGGCACTACGTGAAGTTCTGGGAACACATGTTGAGCAAAAAGGATCTGCAGTGCATTCAAAATATTTGCGTTTCGACTTTTCTCATTTTGCAAAGCTTACAGTTGAAGAATTACGTGATGTAGAGAATTTTGTCAATTCCAGAATTGAAGGAAAACTTCCATTACAGGAACAGCGTAACATTCCAATGGAAAAAGCCATCGAAGAAGGTGCAATGGCCTTGTTTGGAGAAAAGTATGGAGATACAGTACGTACTGTGCGTTTCGGACAATCGATAGAGCTTTGTGGAGGAACACATGTTAAAAACACTGGTGATATCTGGCATTTTAAAATTGTTTCAGAAGCTGCAGTGGCAGCTGGAATTCGTCGTATTGAAGCGATTACCAATGATGCTGTCAAAGACTTTTATTTTGAAAATAACAGAGCATATTTTGAAATGAAAGACTTACTCAATAACGCCAAAGAACCCGTAAAAGCACTTCAAAATCTTCAGGAAGAAAATTCAGATTTAAAGAAACAGATTGAAAATCTTCTTAAAGAAAAAGCTCAAAACATTAAAGGTAATTTGAAAAATGAAATTTCTGAAGTCAATGGCATTAAGTTTCTGGCAAAGAAAATAGATTTAGATGCGTCTGGAATTAAAGATTTATGCTTTGAATTGGGAAGTCAGTTTGATAATTTATTTCTTCTTTTTGGAGCTGAAAATAATGGAAAAGCATTATTGTCCTGCTATATTTCTAAAGAACTTGTGGCTAGTAAAGATTTAAATGCTGGAACCATAGTACGAGAATTAGGAAAACACATCCAAGGCGGTGGAGGAGGTCAGCCGTTTTTTGCTACTGCTGGAGGAAAAAATCCTGACGGACTAGAACATGCTTTACAAGCTGTAAAATCTTATTTGGATTAGTCTATTCTCACAAAGACGCTAAGTCGCAAAGATTAGGTGCTTAAAATGTCTGTCTTTTAGGTAAAATAGAAATAACTTATGACTGAAAACCAAATATCTAGAATTATAGTTGATGTTAGTTATCAGATCCATGTCTAATTAGGTCCAGGTTTATTGGAGTCTGTTTATGAGGAGATTTTATATTGTGAACTTAAAAAAGAAGGGTTAAATGTTGAAAGACAAAAACCTCTTCCAGTAATTTGGAGAGGTCAACTATTAAATTTGAATTTTAGAACAGATTTGATAGTTGAAAATAAAGTTATTGTTGAAATAAAATCCGTTCAAGAAATCCATCCAGTACACCCAAAACAATTACTAACTTATTTAAAACTAACTAATTTGAAATTAGGTTTACTAATAAATTTCAATAGTCCATTAATTAAAAGTGGAATAACTAGAATTGTAAATAATTTATAAAATGAGTATTTCAAATTTATAAACCACTTAAGTGTAATCAGATTCGAGTAAACTTAGCGACTTTGCGTCTTTGCGAGGAAACAACATGACTACAGAAAAACCTTAATCAATTCATACAAAAAAAGTATCTTTGATTTCCATTTAAAATAATATCACATGAACGTACATTTTATAGCCATTGGTGGAGCTGCAATGCATAATCTCGCAATTGCCTTACATAACAAAGGATATAAAGTCACAGGTAGTGATGATACCATTTTTGATCCTTCAAAGTCACGATTAGAGGCGAAGGGTTTATTACCTGAAACGTTTGGTTGGTTTCCTGAAAAAATCACAAATACTTTAGATGCTGTTGTTTTAGGAATGCATGCGAAAGCTGATAATCCTGAAT
>JAAEZL010000063.1:10218-17992 GCA_018222875.1 Algicola sp. | reverse complement strand
AATTGTGTGCATTTATTTTCTTGTTGCAACTATTGGTATGTAGATGGATCTTACAAAAATTGTCGATAATCCAGGGTTAATTGTTGTTGGTTTAGTTTGGATGGCAATACACGTTGCACTTCTATTTTTAGTAGCAAAACTTATTAGAGCACCTTATTTCTTTTTGGCTGTTGGAAGTAAAGCAAATATTGGAGGCGCAGCGTCTGCACCAGTTGTTGCAGCTGCATTTCATCCATCCTTAGCAACTGTTGGCGTGTTACTTGCAGTGTTTGGTTATGTCGTTGGAACCTATGGCGCAATGCTTACTGCTGAATTGATGAGAATAGTCGCTCCAATAACTTAATTAATAAGTAAAGATTAATATATTTGTGCTCAAAATTTAAAGATTGATGAAGTATATTTTAGGTCTCGTATTTATTAGTGTTTTAATGGTGTCTTGTGCCAAAGAAGAACAGCACAATTTCAAACTCAAAGGCTACGTAAAAGGTTTAAAAAAAGGAACAGTTTATCTACAGAAACAACAAGATTCTCTTATCATTACATTAGATTCTCTTGAAATTAAAGGAAATCCAAACTTTGAATTACACACAGATCTTGAAGAGCCAGAAATACTGACTCTTAAATTAGACAAAAATGACAATCAGGAAAACTGGGTGTCTTTTTTTGCTGACTCAGGAGTTACTGAAGTTAACTCAACAATAAAACTATTTAATTTTAATGCTAAGGTTAAAGGATCGAAGCAACAAGAGGTGCTGGAAGAATATCTATCGACCTTGTTAAAATTAAACAACAGAAATTTAGATGCACTGCAGTCTAATTTTGAGTCGAATAAAAACACGTCCTTTGGTGAACAACAAGAAAAATCACTTAGACAAAAATATACCTATACCATTCAATTTGCTTTAAATCATCCAGATAGTGAGGTTGCACCTTATTTAGCGGTTTATGAAATACCAAATACGACTGTCCGTTATTTAGATACGATTTACAAAACACTAACACCAAACATTAAGGAATCTAAGTACGGTAAATTACTTAAAGAAACTATAGATTTAAGATTAGCTCAAGAATCCAATTAAAAACAGATTAAAACATAATAAAAAAACTCCAATCAAATGATTGGAGTTTTTTATTTTATTAAGAGCCGATGGAGGGACTCGAACCCACGACCTGCTGATTACAAATCAGCTGCTCTAGCCAGCTGAGCTACATCGGCTTTTCAGCCTGCAAATATAAACTTGAAAATGATATTTGCAAATAGCTCAAGAAAAAAAATTATAATTTATTTACTTTTTCGATTAAAGCTCTACCTCTTTCTTCAAGCTCATTATTAATCGCTTTAAAATGTGCTTTTTTGTTCTCGACATTTCTATCGTTCACTTTAGCAATTAATTCATCAAAAGTTGTGATCGCTTCATCTATGATAGCTTCACTCTTTTTTGTGTCTTTATCTGTGTTTGAATATTCCCAAACATAAACTGCTTCAATAATATCGCCTAAAACAAAATTGATGTCTTTTTTTAGGTCTCTAACATTTGCCATAATTAATTAAATTTATTTCGTACAAAATTAAACATAAACTTCTAATAGTTTCGCATTAGCAGACGTTATTTTATAGGTTTCTATTCCAGCAGGTATTAAAATGGTTTCACCTTGTTTTATAAACTCTGAAGCATACTCGGTTTCAATCATTGCTTCACCTTCAACACACATGTAAATAAAAAATGAATCCTTAGTATTTAATTTTAAAACAGGCTCTGTAACATGAAGAAAACTTGTGGTGAAATAAGGACAAGCGACCATTTCATTAGAAGTATTTTTATCGGTTTTATAATCAACACGAAAATCATCGTTCATATCAAAATTGAAAGCATCAATAGCCAGATCATTATGTAATTCACGCTCATTTCCTTCATCATCAACACGATCCCAATCGTAAACGCGATAGGTGATATCACTTGTTTGCTGAATTTCGGCTAACAAAACTCCTGCTCCAATAGCATGAACACGTCCAACTTCAATGAAATAGGTATCTCCAGCTTTTACTTTGTCAAAATTTAATATTTCAGTAAGGGTTTTATTTTTTAAATGTTTAAGATAGAGTTCTGCTGTCATATCCTGATTAAAGCCAACAATTAAATTAGCATCTTTATCAGCTTGCATCACATACCACATTTCGGTTTTTCCGAAGGAATTATGACGCTTAGCAGCCAGTTCATCATTAGGATGTAACTGAATTGATAAATCTTCTTTAGCGTCAATAAACTTAATTAGTAAAGGAAATTTATTTCCGAAGATTTTATAATTCTTAGTTCCAAGCAAATCTGCTTTGTAGACTTCCAGCAGATCTTTTAAAGATTTTCCTTTTAGAGAACCATTTGTAACCACAGATGTATCACCTTCAACATCACTAATTTCCCAACTCTCTCCTACATTAGTAAGATTAGTATCTTTACTAAGTAAAGTTTTAAGTTTTTCTCCACCCCAAATTTTATCTTTTAAAATGGGTTGAAACTTGATAGGATATAATTCGTGTTTCATTGTCCTGAATAGCTTACAAAATTTCTTGGTGTTTCGTAAAGTGTGATTTCCAAGTCAAAAGTTGATTTCAATTTAGGTTTTATTTTATTATAAATCACAACAACTATGTTTTCGGCTGTTGGATTTAGATCTTTGAATTCGGGAACTTCAACATTAAGGTTTTTATGATCGAAAGCATCTTCAACTTCAGATTTAATAATATCTTTTAGAACCTTCATATCTATCACGTAGCCTGTATCTTTATCGATTTCTCCTGTAACACTAACAATGAGTTCATAGTTGTGACCATGAAAATTTGGATTGTTACACTTTCCGAAGATCTCATTATTTTTTTCAAAACTCCAGTCTTTACGATACAATCGATGTGCTGCATTGAAATGGGCTTTTCTACTTACCGTTACTCTCATTATTTAGCGATATTAATATGTTCGTAAAATTTATCAAAAATAATTTTAAACCAAGCTGTATAACGTTCCGGATGTAATTCAATATCTACTTTAACTGCTTCTAAAGACATCCACTTCCAGCTTTCAACTTCATCAGGATTTATGTTAGGTTCATCGTTATATGTACCAACCATGATATGGTCGTATTCATGTTCTGTCAAGCCATTATCAAAAGGAGCTTTGTAGATGAAAGATGTGGTTTCTTCTAAGTCAGTAACAAATCCCATTTCTTCCTGTAAACGTCTTTTTCCTGCTTGAATATTTGTCTCTCCAACACGCTGATGACTACAGCAAGTGTTCGTCCATAGCAATGGTGAATGGTACTTGTGTTTGGCACGCTGTTGCAACATTAATTCATTAGCTTCGTTAAATACGAAAACTGAAAAAGCACGATGCAGAACCGCTTTTTCATGCGCTTCCATTTTGGGCATAGTACCCAGTTGCTCATCGTGTTCGTTAACAAGAATGACGTGTTCTTCTTTCATCAGCCAATTTTTAGTTTATTACTGTGTCAGATGCAATTCGCCAAAAACATATCAGGTAATATATCCAATTGTCTTGACTCATTTCATAGCAAACAAAAGTAACAACTAAATTTATAATAATTGACTAGAAATAAAAAAGCTGCCTTAAAAAAGACAGCTTTTAACGTTTATTTAATAGTTGAGGCTACATCTTCACGATGATAAACTCACTACGTCTATTGAGTTGATGTTGCGCTTCTGTACAATCTGAATTATTAGTTGGTTCGCAACCGCAATCGTTAACCAATTGAGATTCACCATAACCTTTAGCTGATAATCTTGAAGCGTCAATCCCTTTAGAAATTAAATAATTTCGTGTTGACTGAGCTCTGTTTTCTGATAATGTTGCATTGTAATCTGCTTTTCCTCGACAGTCTGTATGACTTTTAATATCAACAATCATGTCTGGATATTGATTCATAACAGCCAGAACTTTTTGCAATTCAACTTCAGCATCGTAACGAATATCATACTTATCATAATCGAAGTAAATTATAGGAATACCAAGTGTTTGTGCTAAATCGGTTCCTTCAGTAATACTTTTAACATCTCTTTCCAATTTAGGATTGATTACTAAGTCCTGTTTTTTCTTAGGCGTAGTAAAACGTTCTTCTACAGTTTCGTAATCTTCAGCTTCAATTCTGATTAAATATTCTTTTTCACATTCTAGTTGCTCAAACTTATAAGCACCATCGGCTCCTACAATTTGAGAGTTAAGCGCTGTACCTTCAGCATCGAGTAAAGTAACTTTTGCTCCTACGATAAGCTCATCGGTTTCTTCATCTTTGACTATACCTTCAACCACTTGTTCGCACTCTGGGAATTTAAAACTGTAAATGTCATCGTCACCTTTTCCTCCATCTCTGTTAGATGTAAAAAAACCTTCTTCAGTAGCCACATTTTCGTAATAGCCAAAATCATCCATCGGGCTATTAATTGGTCGACCAACATTTTCAAGAATTAATTGTTGATTTAATTCTCTGCGATTTTCAAAATCTCTGATGACGAAAACATCTAATCCTCCCAAACCACTAAATCCGTTAGATGAAAAGAATAAGTCCCCTTCAGAATTTATAAACGGAAAGGTTTCAAGCCCTTCTGTATTAACTGAAGGTCCTAAATTTACAGGTTCGCCTAAAGATCCGTCGGGATTAATATCAACTTCGAAAATATCTGATTTACCTAGAGTTCCTGTCATATCTGAGGCAAAATACATTTTAGTTCCTTTCAGATTTATAGTAGGATGTGCAACACTATATTCGTCGCTATTAAACGGAACAGGTTCAATGTTCGTCCATTCATCATCCTCTAAAGTAGCTTTGAAAATCTTTAGCCTGTTTGTACCATCTTCACTTTTCTTATACTTTTTATTGTAATAGTTATTTCTTGTGAAATACATGACCTGATCATCTGGTGTAAATGACACCGTTGACTCGTGAAATTTAGTATTAACCTGATCGTTAAATGCTGTTACATTACTGTAAGAACCATCTTCCTGTTTATCTGCTGAAAACAAATCGAGAAAGGGTTGTTCGTTCCACTGGTATTTTTTTCCACCACCTCTTGCTGAAGCAAACACCAATTGATTTTGATATTGCGTAGTGCCGAAATCTGAAACTTCAGTATTGATATCCATATTAACGACTTCAAAATCACGACTTGCCTCTTCAATCATAGACAGATAATCTACGGTTGAAGCAAAAGCTCTTCCTCTCAGGTCACTGCGATCAGCCTCGTAGAATTTTCTCATCCATTTATCTGATTCTGTATAATTTTCGATAGACTTCAATGCCTGAGCGTATCTGAAATAGTACTCAGGATCCATGTCTTCAGACATCGCCATTAACTCACCATACCACTGAGCAGCTTCTTTCATTTGGTTATTAAAGTAGAATGAATTGGCAAGTTTCTGAAGTAAATCGACAGTTTTATAACCGTTGTTGGCGACTTCCAGTAAGATCTCACTGGTTTTTACGTAGGCTAAATTATCGTATTCCTTTTTTGCTTGTCTGACTTTTCCTTTTTGAGCATAGCTTATTGTAACAATAAAACTCAATGCCAGTATAGATAGTATTCTTTTTGTTTTCATAATCATTTTTTTAGAAGAATCTAGGTGATAATATTCTACCTAATTTTTGCATTTCAAAACGTAACATGATTTCATGCGAACCACTATTATAGTTATTCAAATTCGTTGTTGTAGCATCATAAGCATAACCAATATATAACCCATCAGTAACCTGAAAACCTGCCAGACCACTAAACGAATCGTCCCAACGCCAGGCAACACCTAATGTAAACTTTTTATTGAATAAAAAATTTGCAGACACATCTGCTATTAAAGGCGCTCCTGATACTGCTTTAACCAAAGCTGCTGGTTTAAATTTTGTGTTTTCACTTAAATCAAACACATAGCCAGCGATTAAATAATAGTTCATTCGCTCTTTGGCTACAGATTCTTGAAAATCATTATAATGCTCTGTAGTTAAGAAGTTAGGAACTGATAAACCAATGTACCATTTTCTGTTATGTAAATACACACCTGCTCCAATGGTAGGAGAAAATAAACTTACATTTTCTTGAAAAACAGCATCACTTTGATTTTGGAAACGTCCTTTACTCCAATCTGTATCTAACAAATGTGCACCTGCTTTAACTCCAAAAGATAATTTTGTCAAGGATTCATTAAGTTGAATCGAATATGAAAAATTAGCATCTATATAGGTTTCGTTTGCCGGACCTAATGCATCGTTAACAATTGAAAGACCTAAACCAATCTTGTCATTTCTGAGAGGTGCATGAATTCCTAAAGTTTGTGTTTTAGGTGCACCATCAATACCAACCCATTGTGTGCGATATAAACCTGTTACACTTAACACTTCACGTTGTCCAGCATATGCAGGATTAACACTCATGGTGTTATACATGTACTGTGTATATTGAGGGTCTTGCTGTGCAAAACTAGTATTAATCATTAGTGTACTAAACACTAACAGCATTAATCCTTTTACTAATGATGATTTTTGTATCATTTTGATATTGTTTTTAATCTTGCCTAATTTTATCTATTAATGTATAACCATCCTACTTTTGGTTCAGAACCATCACCTAAGTCGATGACATAATAATATGTCCCAACAGGCAATTGATTAGATTCATTGAGGACAGCTCTTCCATTGGAAGTTCCATCCCAATCGTTTCGGTAATCACGTTTTGAATAGACGATATTTCCCCAACGGTTATAAACTTCTAAGGTATTATTAGGGAACGTTTCAATACAATCAATCATAAATGTGTCATTTACACCATCTCCATTTGGTGAGAATTCATTATAAATGGTTAAACATATTGGATCTACTCCAATAGATGATGTATTATTATTATCAATTTGGTCATCTCCACCAGCAAAATCAGAAATTACAGCTGTGTTTAAATAATCTCCAAACCCTAGAACTTCAACTGTAATTTGAAGCATTTCAACTTGACCAGGATTTAATTGACCTACAAGCCATTCACCAGTTGTATCAGAGTATGTTCCTGCTGTAGAAATTGCTTCAACAAATGTATATCCACTAGGTAGCACATCTTCAACAATAACACCTGTTGCTGTTACAAAACCTTCATTAGAAACAGTAATTGTAAATATCACATTATTACCAATTAATGGTTCAAAATTATCAACTTCTTTAAGAACTGATAATTCAAAATCTGAATCAGTTAATGTTACAGTTTCATCATCGGAATCATTTCCATCGGTATCATCACCATCGTCACTGGTATCACTTGTTGTGGTTCCGTCTGGACTTTCTGCAATAAAAATTGCTGAATTTTGAACTCCACCTGCATCTACATCATCCTGTGTGATAGTATAACTTGCTAAGTATGTCGCTGTCTCATCTACAAGTAACGTACCTTCCAAACTACCTTGGTCTGCACTATCGAAGGTTGGCCCTGAATCTAACACAAGTACATTACCATCTAAATCTGTTAAAATATCAACATCTAACATCACATTAGACAGTGCAATATTACCTGAATTAGTCACAATGATTGTATAATTGATTACATCACCAACTCCAACAATGCCATCTCCATTATCCATTACCATTGCTGTTTTAACAATATCTAATATTGGAACTTCTGGAATTACTATATCTGTTGGATCATCTGGATCACCATCGCCATCTGGATCGACATCCTCTGCATCGTTTGGATCATCACTCTCATCAGTTACATTTGTACCTCCCGGACTATCTCCATCTG
>JAAEZL010000063.1:0-10208 GCA_018222875.1 Algicola sp. | reverse complement strand
TTTGGATCATCACTCTCATCAGTTACATTTGTACCTCCCGGACTATCTCCATCTGCTAATACTGTATTACTAACACCTCCTGCATCTACATCATCCTGTGTGATTGTATAACTCGCTAAGTATGTTGCTGTCTCATCTACCAGTAACGTGCCTTCCAAACTACCCTGGTCTGCACTATCAAAGGTTGGTCCTGTGATGGTAAGAACAGTGCCATTAAAATCTGTCAACGTATCTAACAAGCCTACACCTGTCAGTGTCACATTACCTGTGTTCTCTACTGTGATGGTATAGTTAATAACATCTCCTGCTCCAACTACGCCATCACCATTATCTACAACAACTGCACTCTTCTCTGCTATGATACTTGGATCCTCTGGAATTACTATATCTGTTGGATCATCTGGATCACCATCACCATCTGGATCGACATCCTCTGCATCATTTGGATCATCACTCTCATCAGTTACATTTGTACCTCCCGGACTATCTCCATCTGCTAATACTGTATTACTAACACCTCCTGCATCTACATCATCCTGTGTGATTGTATAACTCGCTAAGTATGTTGCTGTCTCATCTACCAGTAACGTGCCTTCCAAACTACCCTGGTCTGCACTATCAAAGGTTGGTCCTGTGATGGTAAGAACAGTGCCATTAAAATCTGTCAACGTATCTAACAAGCCTACACCTGTCAGTGTCACATTACCTGTGTTCTCTACTGTGATGGTATAGTTAATAACATCTCCTGCTCCAACTACGCCATCACCATTATCTACAACAACTGCACTCTTCTCTGCTATGATACTTGGATTTTCACAACCATCAAAATTAGGATCAATAGAACTTACGTCATTTTGCTGACCTGAAGAACCTCCAACTTGAGGGACACCGTTCGCATCTACTATATCGCCAAGAGAATCATCACCATCTAAATCAGAAGCCGTAAAACCTCCATCGCCTTCAAGAGCATCTGGACAACCATCATCGTCACTATCAGTATCAAGGTGGTTAGGAATTCCATCTTCATCGGTATCAAATAATGTTGTAACTGGATTGTTGAAATTCGAAACACAGTTAAATTCTACACTATGTCTTCTAGTTACTGGATTATTAGGTGTTACTATTTCAACACCTAGTCTTATAGTTTGACTTGAAGTATTTAAATACCTTGTTGAATAATTAACCGAAGGGTTTGTATTTGAAGTACCACTAAAATTCAAATTATTAGAAGTACCAACTATCCATGGACTTTCATCAGTTATTGTAATTTCTGTAGGACTATCAAGTGTGTAACTAATTGGGTATTCTGTCCAATTTTGCTCTAGAATATCTGAATTACCATCAAGATCATTAAAATTAATAAATAACTCAGGTATTACTACAGGAGTATTTGTTCCAGATTGAACAAAATCAAATTGATATTCAACGAAAGGTTGTTGCCCAGTAGGAACATTACCTACAACTGTTTCAGGTTTAAAAAATGTTGGATCTGTAGAGTTTTCATCTATGATATTAACAAAACAGTTATAAACTTCATTAATGGTAACAATGGCATCAATACCAGGAGCAACATTAGAAAATCTAAAGACTTCATCTTCAATAACAGTTGCAAGCGAACCATCTCCTAACTCTTCTATTGGAGGGTTACTAAAATCTAAAGTCGTTTGCCCTCCACAAATTGGCTGACTATTGATAGTATTTCCTTGTTCAACAGTATCAAGAAGTCCGTCATTATCATCATCTAAGTCACATCCATCAACATATAAATCACCATCGTTATTTTGATTATCATCAAAGCCAGGACATTGGTCATTGGTATTATTAACACCATCGCCATCATCATCACATTCACCCGAAGTAATGGTAGGATCTAATGAGCTGATGTCATTTTGTTGGCCTGAAGACCCACCTACTTGAGGAATTCCGTTAGCATCAACAACATCACCTAAACTGTTTTCTGTATCTAAATCTGCTAATGTATAGCCACCATCACCTTCAAGAGCATCTGAACAACCATCATTATCACTGTCTGAATCAAGAAAATCTGGAGTCCCTCCTCCATCAGTATCCTGACAAAGTTCTACAACTATATTGTCTAATCTGAAATCATCTGACACTCCAGGACCTGCAGAAAAAGCTCTTATACTTATAACTGCTGTTCCAGAAGGAGATACAAAAAATAAAGATTGTGAGGCAAATACATTAACACCTCCATTATCTGCTTGAATCTGAGCTGCAGTTTTAGTGTAGACCACAGTTCCGTCTATTGAAATCTCCAAGGTAGCGTCTATAGCACTTGCAGCATCTGCAGCATCCTGAAATGTAAATGCAGTAATAACACCTGGATAAACCGTTACTGTTTGTTCAAATGTCGAATCGGAATCATCTGCAGTAAACCTTGCGATTCCTCCTCCAATTCCTGATCTAAACCAATCTAAGTCACCCGACTCAGTCCATCCAGTAACTAGGTTTGAATCGAAATTACCATTTACAAGAGCATTTGATGCATTACATTCTACTGAATCTAGAAGTCCGTCATTATCATCATCTAAGTCACAGCCATCAGGAACAGAATCACCATCAACATCTGCTAAATCATCAAATCCTTGACAAATATCTGAGGCATTAGGAACTCCGTCATTATCACAATCGTTTGTTGGAAAATCTAAACAGTCTCCGACAACAATAGAGGCATTTGCTGTATCGCAAATAGAGTTATCTACATCTAAACAAATTGTATATTCGACTGTATACGTACCAGGAGTACTATCGGCAGGAACATTTATTGTTCCGTCAGAATTTATAGTTACACCTGTTAAGCCACCATCATTACTAATACTGATATTATCATCAATATTAGCGTCTGTTGCATTTGCTCCATTGGCATCATCTTCAGTATTACCATTATCAGCAAAAACACTTAATGTTGTACCTCCCGTAACAGGGTTAATAGGCGTTGCTGTAAAATCATCGTCTTCAGCTGAAATTGTTGCTAAAACTGTTAGAGTTGAACATTCTACATTCTCACATAAATTATTAGAATTAGTGATTACAACACAATATTGATTGCCATCTAAAGTAAAATCCGTGACGACATCTAAAATTCCGGTATTAACACCTGAATATGTAGCATCATTCACTAACATTGTACCTCCAGAATTAGGATCACCTAAATACCATTGATAATTGAAACCTGTAGACAAAGTTGTAGCTGAAGGATCTGTATAATCTGGCACTGTATTAGGAGTTAAACCTGTATAAACTGTAGTGCTTGTTATTGTTGCTCCTGTAACGCTAAAACTAGCTGTATCTCCAGAATTTTCAGTCTGATCGGAGGGAGCTGTATAATTTATTTGTGTGGCTATTATTTCATTACCAGTTAGACCATCATATCCATCGGTAATCACTAAACCTGTAGTTACTTGTCCAACATTATTAAAACCGTCTCCATCAAGAGCTCCGTCGTTATTATTATCAATACCTCCAGATTCAATAGAATCAAAACATCCATCATTATCCGAATCTAAATCTTGAAAATCAGGAACACCATCGCCATCAGTGTCATATACATCATTGACACCATCTCCATTAGCGTCGACAAACGCCGGAACTCCAGGATCACTTTGATCTAAATAGTTAGGAATACCATCACTATCTTCATCTAGGGAAGGATCTACTCCAGTTCCTCCATCTTCAACAGAATCCAGAATTCCGTCATTATCAGAATCTAAATCACAAAAATCAGGTATTCCATCATTAGTACCTAAGTCATCGTCAGTGTTAATGGTTTCAACGAAGTTATAATAGGTAATTATTCCTCCAGAACTTCCATCCATTGCACCATTAGTATTTCCACTTTGCGCGCCTGTATGAGCACCAGCTGAACCTCCTGTTGTATCTAAAATAATACCAGCAGGCAATGACGCTAAATTATGCAAGAAGACACCTCCGCCACCACCACCACCTGGACCGTGAACAGAAGCTGTGTTTAATGTTTGACCATTTCCACCACTGATATTAATATTTAAATTACCTGAATAGGATTTGATATCAAAAGCTACTGAACCTCCAGCACCTCCACCTCCACCTCCATCAGGAGCGCCCACCGGATTAACTGCCAAAGCGTCATTTCCAGATGCATCAATATTGAATCCATTACCAACTAAGGTTTTTGCTCTTATTACAACAATACCTCCACCGTTTGAAGCTTGAGCCGGGTTGTTTGTAGTAACAAAACCAGAACCTCCAGCACCACCAAAAAATACTCTATTTTCATTCGCAATAAAAGTTGAAAGTCCATTTCCTCCTAATCCACCTGCTATGGCTCCACCAGGCAAGGTATTACACCATCTACTTCCTCCTATTCCTCCATTTCCAAAGTTTGCTCCTCCGCCGCCTCCAGAATCACCAGAAACACCAGATCCTCCACCATTTCCTAATGGAGATCTACCTTTTTGATTGGCTGCTCCAGCTATAGCAACACCACCACCTTTAAACCAACTATCTGGATTTGTGTTTGGTAAATTAAATTGTGTATTTGGATTTATACTACAATTATCAGGAGTACCATTAATGGTCATTTCAACACCAATATATCCTACACCAGAAGCATTTATATTTGCATTTAATGTTAAAGTACCTTCAACAAATAAAGCGATAATTCCACCTTCACCAATTGTATTATCCCATGGTAACGCCTGAAGTTCGGAAACCACATTAACATCTCCAGCATAATTAGGTACACGAACTATTTGAACAAATCCAGAACTATCGTAAGAGTTTTTTAGTGGTGCCAATGGTGAAATCACATTACCAACTATAGAACCTATGTCAAAAAACTCATAGTTTCCTGCATTTCCTAAATCTGTAATAGTACCTCCAGATACTGTATTGGACTGATCTATCGTTGCTCCTTTAAGTTGAACAATTAGCGCTTTGTCACCAACTGAGAAACTTGTAGCATCAGCAACTTCAATTTGGTTAAGACAAGCCGGATTTGCATCACAAGTAGCACACCCAGGATTATTAATACTTGTTACTGCTTCATAATCATTAATGACACCTCCAATGTTTGTTTGACTCTGTAGAGTCAGAGCAGATGTAGTAAAAGATAATACAATTAAAAATTTTACTAATTTGGAATTAATCGAGAATCGAGTAGAGATTTTCATAAAATCTTATATAAATTATTTATTCTTAAATTTTATATAACACCTTAAATCATCTACTTTAAAAATAAAAACCTTTCTTATACATAAATATGTACAAGACAGGCTGTTTATTGTTGTTGTAGGTTCAAAATAAGTGCTATTAATCTGGTTCAAATGTAATAATTTTGTAAAAAAAATACTATTAATATTAACATTCATTTAATCGATTAAGTGATTACTTTAATCGATTAAAAGCAAATTTAAAGTATTTTTCTATAAATCAAAGTTTTTTCATCAATATTCTCAACTCATAAAATTAACACAAGTTGGTTTATAAATTTAATTTATTGGACAATCACAACTTAATAACCCATTTTATACTTTGACACATAGAATTAAATCATGTCACTTATTACACGACTCATAATTACTCACAAACAACTACGATTAAATATCATTTTGAGTTTTAAATAGTGTAATAAAATTTATATTTGCACCTACTATATTTGAATATGAGTTTTATAAAAGAAATCAACAGACGTCGTACTTTTGGAATTATTTCACATCCAGATGCTGGAAAAACTACATTAACAGAAAAACTGTTACTTTTTGGTGGTGCTATTCAGGAAGCTGGCGCTGTTAAGAGTAATAAAATTAAAAAAGGTGCTACCAGTGACTTCATGGAAATTGAACGTCAGAGAGGAATATCTGTGGCAACTTCTGTTTTAGCATTTGAATATGACGGAACCAAAATTAATATTCTTGACACACCAGGTCATAAAGATTTCGCAGAAGATACTTTTAGAACCTTAACAGCTGTTGATAGTGTAATTGTTGTTATTGACGTAGCTAAAGGTGTTGAGGAACAAACTGAAAAGCTTGTAGAGGTTTGCAGAATGCGAAACATACCCATGATCGTTTTTATTAATAAAATGGATCGTGAAGGTAAAGATGCCTTTGATTTATTGGATGAAATTGAACAAAAGTTAGGGCTAACTGTCGTTCCTCTTAGTTTTCCAATTGGAATGGGTTATGATTTTAAAGGCATATATAACATTTGGGAAAAAAATGTGAATCTGTTTAGTGGTGATAGTCGTAAAGATATTGAAGACACTATTGAAATTGATGACCTATCTTCTTTAGAGTTAGATAAACTTGTTGGTGACAAAGCAGCTCAAACGCTTAGAGATGAAATCGAACTTGTTGAAGGTATATATCCTAAATTTGATAAAGAAGCCTATTTAAATGGTGAGTTGCAACCTGTTTTTTTTGGTTCTGCCCTTAACAATTTTGGAGTTAGAGAATTATTGGATTGTTTTGTTGAGATTGCTCCAAAACCAAGACCTAAACAAAGCGAAGAACGATTGGTGAAACCTGATGAAAATGCATTTTCTGGTTTTGTATTTAAAATTCATGCCAATATGGATCCCAACCATAGAAATCGCTTAGCATTCATAAAAATTGTTTCGGGAGAATTTAAAAGAAATGCACCTTACCTTCATGTCAGACATGATAAAAAGATGAAGTTTTCTAGTCCGAATGCCTTCTTTGCCGAAAAGAAAGAAATCGTAGACATTTCCTATCCTGGTGATATTGTTGGACTTCAGGATACTGGAAACTTTAAAATTGGAGACACTTTAACTGAAGGTGAAATACTTAATTATAAAGGAGTTCCGAGTTTTTCACCTGAGCATTTTAGATATATTAACAATGCCGACCCTTTAAAATCTAAACAATTAAGTAAGGGCATTGATCAGCTTATGGATGAAGGTGTTGCTCAATTATTTACATTAGAATTGAACGGTCGAAAAGTTATTGGCACAGTAGGAGCATTACAATATGAAGTTATACAATACAGACTGGAACACGAATATGGAGCAAAATGTACGTATGAAAACTTAAATGTACACAAAGCATGCTGGGTTGAACCTGAAGATAAAAAAAGTGAAGAGTTTAAAGAGTTTAAAAGGGTTAAACAACGTTACTTGGCAAAAGATAAAAGAGGTCAACTTGTCTTTTTAGCAGACTCAGCCTTTTCCTTACAAATGACACAACAGAAATACCCTAATATAACATTCCATTTAACATCAGAATTTTAATTTTTACATCTTTCAGAAGAATTTAATAGTACTTATTGTTGATAAACTATTCATAAGTAGATAACTCGATTACAAATTTCTAAATGTTAATATATCTATATTTATACTACTATTTAATTAATATATTATCTTGATTTCGAAACATACTAACATCTTATTTGTAGTTTTCTTTACTTTGATTTTTAATGTTATCTCTGCGCAAACAAAATCGATAGAGCATATCGTTAAAAAAGGTGATAACATTTACAGATTATCAATTCAATACCAAGTGTCTATGGAATCAATCTTTCAATTGAATCCTGGCTCAGAAAACCTCATAAAAGTAGGTGAAACGCTTCTTATTCCTGAACAATCAGAATCAACTTCAAAAGACATCAATTCCGATATTAAAACACATTTAGTAAGAAAAGGTGAGACCAAATATGGCTTATCAAAAAAATATAATGTTTCAATCAAAGAACTCGAGGACGCAAATCCAAGTATTGTAAACATGTTAATTGCAGGTCAAACTATTCAGATTACATCTAATCATTCTGACAATAAAACCAGAGAAGCCTCATCAACAAATAACGTAATTCATACCGTTAAAGCAGGTGAAACATTATGGGGAATATCTCAAAAATACAATATCTCATTAGACACCTTAAAAGAATTAAATGAAGAAAATATAAGCGAGTATCCAAATATTTACATCGGACAAGTTTTAGAACTAAAAGAGGCGTCAGAAACATCTGAAGAAAAAGGAGAATTAGTTGCTAACACTTATATTGTAAATAAAGGAGACACTAAATATGGTTTATCTAAACGATTTAATATAACTATTAGTGAGTTGGAAAAATTAAACCCTGAAATCATTCCAGTTTTGAAGACAGGCACGTTAATTAGAACTAAAAGTCTTGAATTAAATAAAGACGCTACAAGTGAAACAAAAATAGCGTCAACAAATAATGAAAAAATCAAAACCGATAGTAACAACGATTCAATACGAGAAAACAACAACATTTACAACTCAAATTTATCAGTATTTTGGGATGAAAACCTTGAATCAGATTCAGAATCAAATGATGAAAAAGCAAAATATTACAAAGGCTTGATACTTGCAATGGATTCTATCAAAAAAATATATCCAAAAAATAAACTAAATATCACAAAACAAGAGCCATTTACAAACGATACTCAAAACAGTTCATCTACTAAAACTTTTTTGTATCCCTTTGACCATCAAATTTATTCAGTCGGTATTAAAAGCCTTGATCTATTTTCAATAGTATACAAGGAACAAGATAGTGTGAAAAAGATTTTTGTAAAAAGCCTTCCAACTGAAGATGATATGAGAGATCGTGTTTTAGATCATATAAAAAAGGAAAATGGACACGTCATTTGTCTGTATGATGATGAAAATATAAATAACAAAGATGTCATTAAAACCGTTTTACCGCATACAGGTTTTATAAAAATTAATAAAAAAGGAGTTTTTCAATCAGAAGACTTATCGAATGCATTGAGTTTAGAAAAAAAGAATTTCGTGATTATCGAAAGCTCTGATATTGGTGTTTTTCTAAATTCAACTAATCTTTTATTAAAAAAAATGTCTACCTCAGACATTCAACTCGTTGTTTTAAATCCTAAAAATATCCCTCCAAAAGAAAAAATAACAACGAAACGTTTAAAAATTTTACGACTGCTGTTCCCAAAACAACATAACTTAGTACCCAATAATGACATGGATGACACGGTAGCGTTAAGCTTTGCTATTTATTTCGACGCTTTTCAACGGTTGCTTTCTAATGACATAAAATCTTTTACGGATAGTAATAAGCCCAATGTTTTAGGGCTTCATTTTAACTATGAATGGAAAAAAAATGTTGTGATAAATAACGCTGTTCCGCTGTTTATATTTAATGAAGACTCTAATCACTTTTTAATTGCGAAAGAATGAGTAAATAAGTATTGAAATCGTTTTTAATAAAAAAAACATCAATTACTTTTACTTTATATATTTTAGTTAAAATTATAATTAATTTTTATCTTTAGCTGAAAATATTAATTTGTAATATAGTTACTATGTGTGTTTTACTATAATATAACTTAAGTATCGAAAACTTGATTTTAATGACAAGCCCCAAATTAAAAGTATTCGTTATTTTCACATTTTTATTGTTAGCAACAACAAACAGTTTTTCTCAGTGTCCTACTGTATTGAATAGCTCTCAATCATTTTGTGACTTAGATTCATTATTGGTATCTGATTTGGTAGCCACAGATAATGGTGGTGGCATAGCATGGTTTGATACTCCAACTTCTACAACTCCATTAGACCCTTCTGAATCACTCATTAACGGCGAAGATTATTATGCTGATAATAGTGCTGGTGATTGTGGTTCTCGTCAAGAAGTTTCTGTTAGCATTTTAGGACCACCTATGGGCCTTAACTTTCAGGGTGTTTGTGTAGAACAATCTGAGGATGCAACCTTGGCTGATTTAAGTCTAATAGGAAATAACATCCAATGGTACCTCTCGTCTACTGGAGGAACTCCTCTCAATATCAATACTGTTTTAACTGACGAAACGACCTATTATGCCGATCAAGAAAATCCTTCAACTAATTGTCGCACATCAAGAAGGGCTGTCTTTGTTATCGTTGGTATAATACCTGTACCTGTTGGTGACAGCATTCAAAGTTTTTGTATAGATTCAAATAGTAATTTACCAACTATAAGTGATTTAATTGCCAGTGGTATCAATAATTGGTATCCATCACAATCATCGGCTTCTCCGCTAGATTCAAACACAACTTTAATCGATGGAAATAGTTATTTCGCTACTACTGTTGATTCTCCCTGTGAGAGCAGCTCGAGACTTGAAGTAACTGTTGAATTTATATTTCAAGATATAGCTGGTATGGATGGTGTTTTAGATCTTTGTGATAACGATACAACGACCTATAATCTGTTTGATT
>JAAEZL010000275.1:1909-2242 GCA_018222875.1 Algicola sp. | reverse complement strand
CTTTAATACATTTTTCAATCAATTGTTTTAACGATTCGTTTTCGAAATGTTTTGCCAGTAAGTAAAAAGGTGAGTTTTGTCTATTCCTATAGTTTTCAGTGTTGTTTTCTTTTTCGGTTCTTTTTAAAAGCCCATGTATTGCTTGACTCACAATATTTTCAAATGTTGAATTACTTACATTTTGAATAGTATTAAAAATTTGTAAAAAGAAAGTTGCAGATTCTTCATTTTCGTTTAATTGATGTTTTATTAAATCATCAATAATTTCATTGTCTGCTTGGTCTTTATCTATTAAATTAATCAATAACTCTAATACTATATGCCAGTAAGAGC
>JAAEZL010000275.1:0-1899 GCA_018222875.1 Algicola sp. | reverse complement strand
ATAATATATTCTTTTATTAAATTGTCTCTTTCTTCTTTTTTGTGCTTTTTCTCAATATTTGAAAATATCCAAAAGGCCGTAAAATATTCAAGAAATGTTTTGTGTGTAAAATTATTGTCAAAATATAACGATCGCTTTTGTGCGTATAACAGAAATTGTTCTGAAAAAAGATCTGAAGTGAAATCATCAGCTATCTTCAGTTTTTCGGTTAAACTTCGGGCTACAGTATTTTTTGCTCTTTGATATGTTACTTTACCATCCTTTTTGCTCAATTCCTTATATTGCCAATACGCTAAATCTGCAAAAACAGTGTCTTTACGTTTATAAATTTCATCAGAGAGATTAATCTCCATACCTTTACTATGATCCCATTTATCTACTAAGGTTTTCGTACATGATTGATATATTTCAAGTTTTGATTCAGGAACTTTTAAATTATTTCTATATAATATAACAATTAGTGATAAGAGTAATGGATTAGAAATTAATTCATTATCAATTAGCTCTTTTTTTGCTAAAAAATCATTAATTTCCTTTTTACGGATTTGTTCATCTTCTTCTTCAACTAAATACCAATTTTCGATATATTCTTGAATTTGATTGTCATCAAAATTATTAATTATTAATTTAAGCATCTCTGACTCTTTTAATGCTGTGTCATCGTAACCAATAATTCTTGAAGTAATTATAGCTTTAGCATTTTTATGTTGGTCTATAAAGTTTTCAATATCATTTTTAATTAATAATTTATCATTTAGATCAAATATTTCATCTAATCCATCAAATATAACAACAGTCTTTTTTTCTTTCAATATTTGTTGAACATCTTCTATTGAAATATTAGGAAAACCATATTCAAGCTCTAATAAAAATCTTAAATACTTCATTAGACCTTCATTTTGATCTTTCTTAAAAGCGTGATACTTTCTTAATTCTATTCTAAAAGGAATGCTTTCTATGATTGCTTCATTTTCAAATACTAACTTTTCGTTTTGAATTAATTTCAATGATATAAATTTTGTAAAAACAGACTTTCCACTTCCTGGGTTTCCAAGTATGATTAGATGTTTATCAAAATTGAATATTTTATCAAGAGAAATTTTGGACTCTTCATTAAATTCTGGATTGACTTTCCTAAGAATTTTTAAGTTCACTTCATCTACATGAAATGATGGTTTAACAAACAAATCTTCAAGTTTTTTTCTTTTTCCTTTTTTAATACTTAGATCTAACCCTAAGCCTATAAAGTTTAATTGAGAGTAATTATTGACTAAACATTTTTTGTATTTAGAAAGAAAACTCGAGTAGGAAAAATTATTTTGAAATTTAGATTCTAAATATTCCTTTAATTTTTTAATTTCTTTGTAGGATAGTGAAGAAATTTTCAAAACATCTTCAATTTTTTTGTCAAGCCCTACACTAATTAAATATATCTCTTTGTTGGATAATATTTCACTGAAAAACGGATCTTTAAAAAGTTCATCTCTTAAAAGATTTATGAATTCTAGTATGAAATTATCTGGTAATGTTTTAATATCAAACTTTTCTTCAATAACTTTTAAATCAATTTTTGAGTTAACGAATAGTAATTTAATTAACTCATTAAAAATATCTTCATGTTTGAAAAAGTACTCTATGTTTCCTCCTAATGCATCTGGATGATTCGATTGTAAGGTGATAGAGGCATTATTAACTTTTTCATAAAATTTATCATTAAATGTTTTAGAAGTTATTTTGTCATGAATTGAATCAAAACCCTTATCCAAAAGTTTGTTTCCTAACCAAGTTCCGATTGATATTAATGCTGTTGTTTCTATAATCATGTTTTTATTTAGCTTGTGCCTAACGGTCTTGGCTATGAGTAGTTGCGTGGGTTAGCACTTAACTTTGCAAGTACAC
>JAAEZL010000274.1 GCA_018222875.1 Algicola sp. | reverse complement strand
GATTACCTCTACTTAATAAAGCTAAAGAATAATCTACAGTAAAGTTTGGTGCAGCTCCTGTAATCGCATTATTCAATACATAAGACATTGCTGCATTAAACTCTGTTTTTTGCACCGCATAAGATTTATACCCTTTCTTGATAAAACCTAAATTCGGTTGAAGATACTCCAAAGTAACAGTAAACTTGTTTCTTTGGTTAACTTGTCCTTCTGTTCGTGGATTTGCCACATTTGAAGGCTTAATTCTCAAATAGTCAATACCTTTCCAAGAAGCACCAACTACGTTTCCTACTTTACCTGATACACCGCCCAGGATTCCTTGTGAAATAACACCCATTGTATATAAAATTTAAAATTAATACTTGTTCGAAGTTGGTACGGACTTGGTACGGTCTTTAACCAACACAAGTAATATATGGCAAATACTATGCTAATAGATTGATTTGGTTTTTGTTGCCCTTTGTTGCCCGATTTTGCTTTTTAGAAAATAGATTTTGTATGTATGACACTTTTAAATCTGCCATTTTTGAAATTACTTTTTGAAGTTCAGCTTCTTTTTTACAAATTGCTGACACTATATTAATATGCTTTTGTAACTCAAATTCATCACTTAACAACGAGGTGTAACTATTTTTTAAGGTGTTTCTGCAATCATCTATTGAGATAAATGGAATAACACTCCCTTTTAAATAATAAGCATAAAAACCGCCTATTTGCAACATCATTGATAAATGGTAAAGGGTTTGTTTTTCTTCTTCGGTTGATGTAGATACAACAAAACAATTAGGACAAGGATTTATTAAAGGCTTTCCGCAGTTTTGCCCTTTGTTCAGAATAAAAAAATGAGGTTGCGAGTAGGTTCTTCCGATTTGGTGTGTTTTCAGTTCAAAAGTTGACATAGCTATCCAATTTAAAATTGCTTCGCTACGCTTCGCACCATTAATTTTTTAAAAGAAAAACAATAAAAAAAGAAAGCCGTATGTTCTTGTGGCGTGGATAAGGCTGTCAAGGTTTTTGGAAAAAATACTACCCTCTTTTTTTAATAATATTGGGGTGGAGATTTTTTTCAAAACCCGTAGGGCGTGACCTTTATAGCCTTGCGCGTTGGCTGTGGTAGCCACATATATTTGCTACCTTTTTTTATTTATTTTTTGTTGTTCTAAAACATCTAATATGTCTTGTTTTTTGTAAAAAATTCTGTTGCCCATACGAATTGGATTTAAAATGCCGTGTTTATTCCAGGAATGTATTGTTACTAAACTTATCCTTAAATAATCAGCTACTTCTTGTCTTGTTAGGATTTCATCATTTTGTTTTTTAGATAATTCTTTAAGGTAGTTTTCAATTTTAAACATTAGTTTATCTGCTACCGCATCTGCTAATTCATCTACTGTAACTTCTGTGATTTGAACTGTTTTTGTAAACATCTTGGTTTGTATTTAGTTAATTGATTTCCACTTTTTGGGGCATAAACTCTTAAAAAAATAGGTTATTACCAATTTGAGCGTTGGTTGAAGCGGTTGTATGGGTAGCGTTTTAAATAGTTGTTTGATAAAACAGCATTTAAACAAGCTACTTATACAGGACTTTTAGGCAATAGCTTTTTGTTTTTTTGAGGTACGATAAAAAGCAATATGCTATGTCGTATTACTGCATTTTCTTAACCTATTTTTTTATAACCGCTGACTTGGGTGGTGGGGAAAAGTGGACTTTTATATTTGTTAACGAAATGAAACAAACAAAGACTTGAGGTAAGGAATACTTGGACTTAACGATGGTTTTGTGCAGTTTGAATGAGATAACCAATATAATACTAAACTTAATCAATCTTTTAAATTTGCTATTGTTTAATGCTTGTTCAAAATATGGTTATATGTTCGGATGTGAGCGTTGGAATAGCGGATATTTTACATAATACAAGTTATAGCGACAAAAATATAATAAAACGCCGTAGGCTACCTTTGAAAGGATTTTTGCTCCTATAACTTGTATTATGTAAACATAGCTTGGGGTAGTTTTTGGTGTGAGGGATGGCAACAGCTCTTTGCTTTTTTATTGTACTACTTTTAAAATATAATAGCAAATAAAATAAGCAATGTGCTGTGTGAGGGTTGGCAACCAAAAACTACAAGTGCGGTGGATAGCGGAACAAAACAAAAGACAGAGGATTTTGAGGTACGAAAAAACTGGGTTTTGGGTTGTGGGGACAATTACCAACTCATTCGTTGTAATCTAACTGCATT
>JAAEZL010000273.1 GCA_018222875.1 Algicola sp. | reverse complement strand
CACCTTTAAATTCGGACCAACATAAGCCGCAGGATTTCTAAGGTTAACATGAATGCTGTCTGTATAGATACTCAATCCTCCCATACTTCTGTTTTCGACTGTCCCTTTAAATTTTAAAGATCCTATTCCGTAGAAGGAATATGGCGAAGCAGTACCTTCTTGAGCATTCATTTGTAATGCGAAAAAAGCAACTAAAACTATTACAAGTTTTTTTATCATTATTTTGTATTATATTCTAAAATAAAATTCAAACCCTCTAAAAGAAAATTTGAATTCGCAAATATGCCATTTTTTAATTGTTTAGACAAGAAATTGGTATCACCACCTGTTAAAATAACTGTTAAATCCGAATATTTTTTTTCATACTCGTCAATAAGACCATCTATTTCTTTCAAAACACCAAATACAACTCCTGAATGAATGGAACTATCTGTAGTGTTTCCTGTTAATAATTCTGGCGGCTTAAACTCCAATAACGGAAGATTTGCAGTTAAATTATGTAAGCTTTGGTATCGCAGTCTGAAACCAGGCGAAATTGCACCTCCAAAATATTCGTTTTCACTATTTATAAAATCGTAGGTAATACAAGTTCCTGCATCAATAATAAGCACATTAGAATCAGAAAAATGTTTAACTGAAGCACTTACAAGGGCAATTCTATCGACACCAAGTGTTTTAGGTGTTTTATATAAATTTTTAAAAGGAAGTTTTGTTTCTGAATTCAAAATTAACAAATGAATCTCTGAGGCCACACTTTGAAGGTCTTCCTGATTTAGTTTACCTACAGAAGATATAATTCCATGAGATATTACAGGGTATTTGTCTAGTATTCTCATGACTTCTACCAGAAAGTCCTCATGCTTAACTACGCGCTTCTCAAACAATTCATCTTGTTGAAAAACAGCTAGTTTCACCAAGGTATTTCCTACATCAATAATTAAATTCATTGTAAACTCTATAAACAGTAAACATACGAAATGCTCAAAAGACTTAAAGTCTGTTTAACCAAAAAATAACATAATGACGTACAATATATAGAGTCGATTTCTTTTTTAATTGATAAAGACTATAAATTTTTAAAATTTCTTTTTGGTAATAGTAAAAATGAGTCTATATTTGCACTCTCGTTTTAAACGACTGGTGCCTTAGCTCAGTTGGTAGAGCAAAGGACTGAAAATCCTTGTGTCCCTGGTTCGATTCCTGGAGGCACCACCACTAAAAGCCCTTAAACACTTGATTGCAAGTGATTTAGGGGTTTTTTGGTTTTTAAGAGGGACAACCAAAGGGACGACATACGTTTCTAAATGCAAGTTTTAATCTCAACTAAATAAATTTACTAAATCAAGAACAGAGCTCAAAAGTGGAGCCCTGTTCTCATCTTTTTTTAATGGTCGTGATTGGAATGGTCATCACTTTTCACTTCTCCTGACTGATTCATCATCATTTCGTGGTCGTATTTACAACAACCTGGTAAACCATCATATGCTTCTTCATCACCTGCTACTTTTTCGGTATCATATCCTGAAGCTGCGATTGCTTTATGGATTGCCATTGCATCGGTTTTTGTATCATCAAAAGACACATCAATCTTCTTTTTATCGACATCCCAATTAGCACTTGCTACACCTTCAACACCGTTAGCTGCTTTTTCGATTGTGCTTTTACACATTCCGCAATTTCCTCTTACACCAAAAGACAGGTCTGTGATTGCCATATCTTTTGACATTTCAGTAGTTGTGGTTTCTGTTTCTTTTTTGGTTTCGTTTTTACAACTTGTTAAACCTAATGCTGCTATTACAGCTACACTTAAAATTACTTTTTTCATTGTTTAAAAATTTAATTATTATCTGTGTTTATTTATTCTATTGTTTGTTTAATCTCACCACATTTAAGCATTGCATCACCAAAATATGGATTCAAGATTTGTTCTTCTTTACTTAACCAATAGGCTCCGTTATTGTTATCTGCCATAGGGCAAAATTCTACATATACCTTTTGTCGCCAACTAATGACATCCAGTGATTGTGTGCTTCATCCTTAAGCAATTTCATATCTACCCTACTCAAATTTGACAGTAAAGAAGTTGCATTTTGTGAACTACCTTTTGAGTCTTCTTTTACTAAAGCATCTTTTAAATTGATGTAATCATTGTATACCTCTTTTAATTGCTCTTGAAATTTCTCTGACACTTTTAAGCGTTCATTCATATGAGTATGGTCGCTTTCATTTTTTGAATTATTATCCATACCTA
>JAAEZL010000062.1:16195-18371 GCA_018222875.1 Algicola sp. | reverse complement strand
CCTCAAACGATTGTTTAATGAAATTAATTTCGATATCAAATTTATAATCGCGTTTTGCTAATTCGATAGCACCAAAAGCCGATAATTTTAAAATAGCTGGTGCACTCATTCCAACGTGCGTAATTAAAAGTGGACCTTCACTGTATAAATTAGAATCAACAACCGTAACCTCAACATGTTGCGCTACAACACCTGGAATATCTTTAATGCGCTCATCTTTAATATCGAATGTAAATAACGATGGAACAGGCTTAGAAATGGTATGACCTAATTCCTCCAAAAGATTCCAGATTTTAGGGTTACTACCAGTAGCTATAAGAAGTTTTTCAGCAGAAAAGTCGCCTTGATTGGTACTGATTTCAAAATTGAGACCTCTCGACTGTGCTCGAGATGACACATTAATATGTTTTACTGAATGATTATACAAAACCTCAACCTTATGGTTTTCAGCTTCATTTAAAAAACAATCTATAATCGTTTGAGAAGAATTTGAAACAGGAAACATTCTGCCATCTTCTTCAATTTTCAGTTCGACCCCTTTTTTTTCAAACCATTCAATCGTATCGCCTGTCATAAACTGATGAAATGGTCCTAACAATTCCTTTTCTCCTCGTGGATAGTTGCGTACCAATTCAGATGGAATAAATTCAGCATGAGTGACATTACAACGTCCACCACCAGAAACTTTCACCTTTTGAAGTCCTTCCTTTCCACGTTCAAGAATTGCAACATTCAAAGCAGGATTTTGTTCAGCAACATTAATAGCAGCAAAAAAACCTGCTGCTCCACCTCCAACTATAATCACATCGTATGCCTTCATATCAAATCAGGATTATCAGATATAATTCCATCAACACCATAAGTTTTCATACGTTCTATAGTAGGCTTATCGTTGACTGTCCAGGTAAAGACTTTATAACCTTTCTCCTGAGCTAACTTCACATTATCTTTTGTGACTAATGCCACATTAGGATGTATGGCATATGCCTTAATTGTTTGGGCAAATTCAATAGCATCAGAAACACTTGCTTTGGTTAAGACACCTAAACGCAATTGCTTATTATACTTATACACATCTTCCAATTCATGATGCTGAAAACTTGAGATTAAAAAGTGTTCTAAATTCCAATGCTTTGTTTCGATATAATCTTCAACAATTTTAGAAGTTGTCAAAGCAGTATGTCTTCCTTTAAGCTCGATATTGATGATGCATTTTTTATCAATAACATCTAACACCTCTTCTAAAGTTGGAATCTCATATTGGTCATTTACCGTAAGACGTTTTAATTCTTCTAAAGTATGTTTAGCAACTTCACCTGAGCCGTTAGTTATGCGATCTAAAGTAAAATCATGAAAGACCACCAATTCACCTGAAGCACATTTGTGAACATCAATTTCTATAGCATCAACACCAAGTTCGAGCGCTTTTTCAATAGATGCTATTGTGTTTTCAGTGACATACGTTTTGGCTCCTCTATGACCCATTTTCAAAACTTTTTTTGACATTATTTCGGACGCATTAAACCTTCCTGAGCTACAGAAGCAATTAGAACACCATCTCTTGTAAACAAATTTCCTTTTGCAAAACCTCTGGCATTTGAGGTGTTTGGAGATTCGATAGAATACAGCAACCAATCGCTGTAATCAAAATCTCTGAAAAACCACATCGAATGATCTAAACTCGCTGTTTGTGTATTATTCCAGTTTGCTTTGCTTGCATGTCTGTTCATTGCTGAAGTGAGAATGTTATAATCTGAAATATAGGTTAAAATTTGCTGTTTATCACTTCTGTTTAAAGCAGAAACATCGCCTTTAAGTTTTATCCAGACATCTGTAAATGGTGGTAAATCTTTTTTGTTTAACGGATTTGCAATTTCAGTAGGTTTGAACTCAATTGGACGTTCAATTTCAAAAAAACCTCTTATTCTACTCGGAAGCACTTCTCGATAGGTTTCAAGTAAGTCTGTCCAACTCATCAATTCTTCAGGTAATTTGATATTAGATTTCATGTCAATTTGATGCTCATAACCTTTCTCTTCTCTTTGAAATGAAGCTGATAAAATGAAGATAATTTTTTCGTTTTGCTGAGCAGTCACTCGTCTTACTGAAAAACTTCCACCATCTCTTATAACACTCACATCATAGATTATTGGAAGCTCTAAATGACCTGGTTCTA
>JAAEZL010000062.1:15805-16185 GCA_018222875.1 Algicola sp. | reverse complement strand
GAAATAGGAATGCAATGAATGTAATATTCTACCATTTGTTATGGTTCGGGTAGCTGCATTGATGGCCTGAGCCAAAACTTGTCCGCCAAAAACATTCGGACTTCCAACTGTTTTGCTATAGCCCTGAAATCTGGTGTCTTCAATTTGTTTTAATTGAATTAATTGCAGTAAATCGCTGGTTGAGTTCATAAAAGTATTGTTGTTTTTTCAAAGCTATAAAAATGTGTAGTCTCACCGACTAAAAATTTAAACTTTATAATTAGTTTAAGATTTAAAAATTTTAGTTGTAAGGCATCATTCTTATATTTCGGACAATGAAAGCTTCTGTAAAATTTCTTTTAATCGGTTTATTTTTCATCTCCTGTACGACTGGAAAACTG
>JAAEZL010000062.1:10328-15795 GCA_018222875.1 Algicola sp. | reverse complement strand
ACTGGATACCATTTCTGAAATATCATCTAGTCTCAAAGAAACTTCAGCTATAGAAAAAACCAAGAATTCTGAGATATTGTGGGTCATTCAAGATGCAGGAAACAACAATCATTTATATGGATTAGATATTGAAGGTCATATTGTAAAAGATATAACCATTACTAATGCAGAAAATACGGATTGGGAAGATTTGACCTCTGATACTGAAGGCACTATTTATATTGGTGACTTTGGAAACAACACAAAAAAAAGAACAGAATTTACAATCTACAAGATCCCTAACGCTGAAAGAAAATCAGCTTCAGCTGAAGCAGAGATTATAAATTTCACACTTCCTAAAGACATGAAATCCGAAGATTTTGAATCGTTCTTTTTACATGATGGCTTCTTTTATGTGTTCAGTAAAGATTCTAAAACTTGTGAGCTTATAAAACTACCAAATCAGGCTGGACAGCATGTCGCAAGTTATGTGTCCAAAGTAAAACTGAAAGGCAAACATGTTAAGGTGACTTCGGCAGATATTAGTGACGATGGCTCTATAGTGGTGTTACTGAATCATAACAGGCTTTGGAAGTTAACCAACTTTACTGGAGACAACTTTTTTAATGGAAGCATAGAAGAATTGAAATTTGAACATGATTCTCAGAAGGAAGGTATCAATCTTGTTAATAACCACCAGGTGCTAATAACTGATGAGCGCAATAAATATGATGGAGGAAAAATTTATAGTTTTAAGTTCTAAATTACTGGATGTAACGACTTAATTGCTTCAATATCTGCATCAGTATTAATGTTTTCTAATGCATCTTCATATAAATTTTTTAATTCTTGTTTTATTGCTTTTTTATAAATTTCCGATGTCATTTTTTCACTGTTGTAAAGGTAGTTCAGCATAAAGAATAATTTCTGAACAATGATAACATCATGCTTGCAATAGGTTCTTAATGCTGCCATCACCTGAAACAGAATGTCTTTAAAATCTACTGTACTGACCTTCACAACCGGACAAGAATTCTCGTCACAAATAATACTTGTATTACTCTTTTGAAGTCGAAGCGCAAACAGTTCGGTTAAATAATCAATAGCATTTAATGCCGTTCCAGGATCGTTTATTCCTGGTGACATGGCTTTCACCGCAATTTCAGTAATTTGCTTAAAAGCGAGTATATAATTATCTTCAATTAATTCGCTTTTAGAAAATATTAAAGATGATAATATCTCTTTCAATACCTCATCATCCAAATCTTTATCAACTTTTAAAATTGGTAATTCACTTAAAACATAAGTACCTTTTACAGGTAGTATTTCTAACTTTAATTCTTCTCTTTCTGAAATAATCTTTAAGGCTTCAATACTTATATCCTGAAAATATCCTGAAGTATTAGCGTTTAGTGTTTTCCAATTTGAAGTATCAGGAAAATCGGAAGTCGTGCCATTTTCAGACGCAATGAGTTTTTCTAATCTCAATTTGGCTGTTTTAAAAATACGATCCATAATGTTGTTTACCTGAATTTCCTGTGATATAGAATGAATGAAATAAATAAAAGCCCCTAAACATAAGGTCATTAATACAATGGCCAACAACACAGAAAAACCTGGTAACTGGTATTCATTTCCGTTTGGTTCAATAGAAACTAAGGTGAAAATACAGTAGAGAAGTGTAGAGTTATAAATTCCCAGAATCACCTGATGTCTTCTATTAGAAATTAGTCCAGGCAAAACGCGAGGTGAAAAATTACTTGAGGCCTGATTGAGTAAAATCATCACCAGTGAAAAACTAAACACCATGATTGAGATTAAGCCAGCTATAAAAGTAGTTAATAAACTTCTTGCCGTTTCAGTATCGTTAACGACAAATACAGGAGCATGTTCTAGCAGATAGCCAGAAATTCCTTTACTTTCAAAATAATACATGAGCAGGGCAAATAGCAAACCGCTTAAACTTAAAAGCGAGGGATAAAAAGCAATTTTGCTTTCTAACTTTAGAATGTATTTGATAGTATTACTTAAAAATTTTTTCATCTGTTTTAAAAGTTCAAGCCAAATCCGAACGAGAATCGCAACCCTTCAACACTATTAAAAAGGTTGAAAGTACCTGATAAACTTTCGGCGGCTGTTATCCAGAATCCACCACCATAATCATTATGCCATTTATCTGAAAAATCACCTTTTAGCCAAACTCTTCCAACGTCAAAGCCTCCAAAAACACCTATTTGCAATGGTAGTGTTCTGGTTTTGAACGAGTCGAAACTATATCTTAAATCTGCACTCCCTACAAATGAGCTTTTCCCAGTAAATCGCTCAGTTCTATAACCTCTCAATCCGTTTCTTCCTCCAATGTTAGCTGCCTGATAAAAAATTAAATCGTCTCCAACTCTGGTCTGAAATCTGGCATCGGTTTTTAAAACCAATTTACGATTTCGACTTAGAGCATTATAAAAACCTAAATTTGAATTTAGATATCCATAGGTGTTTTTGGTGTCTTTAAATTCTGTTTTACCACCAACATTAATCAAAAACGTCATGCCTCGAGTTGGGTTGAGCTGGTTATCAAAACTTTCATAGTTGTATTCAGCTTCCAGAGCTCCAAAGAGTCGTCTTTCATAAAATTCGCTAACCGAAGCTGGAACAAATTCCGTAATAAACCGATTTGGAGTGTTGTCAATTTCTATAGCTTCAAAAACAGCTCTAAAACCATAATCACTACCAAAGTTTCCTTTCTTAAGTATTCCGGCTTTGGCCATGTAAATACTGGTTTTTACTCGATTATAATCCAGATCAAGTTCATCATCGTTGTTTACGGTTTCATTTCCGTAACCAAAAAAGTTATTAGTGAAATTTTCTGATGTGAACTGACCTCCAACATGTAAATTCCAATCATTCATAATATTGGCAAACTCTCCATCATAAATAAGAGAAAACCCACTTGTAGCGAAAAAATAACCTCCTCTAAAACGGTGTTGCTGAGAAAACGGGTTTCTTTGAAAACCATTTTTAGTTCTCACATATTGTAAGCCTAAGGATACACCATCATCAGGATTAAAGCCAATGGCAGGAGTAATGACACTTGTATTGACAATATGCTTTTGAAAATCGAACAGGTTAAGTTTATAAACATCTGTAAGTCTAATCGATGCTCCATTATTTTCTTGTATGGTATTGGGCTTACTTTCATGGTCGTAAACCTTAACGCGTCTTCCGGATTTGATAATGTACGTATCGTTTTCTTGTCCGCCAATCAATCTCGTAAAGATGAGATTATTTGCTTTACCAGAAACTTCAAAAATATCTTTATCATCTAAACCGTAAACCCAAAGTTCTTTAGTTACGTCTTTATGGAATACTTTGTCGACAATAACTTCGGCTTTTTCTCCATCAATAATTCTTGATATTTTAACACGAGTTTCGTTATCTCCAACTCGCATGACTTCAATATAATCATCTTTATCAGTTCCTGTTAAGATCACCAATTCATTGAGAAACTCATAATATCTTGTTGCGATGTCTAACAGGTTTGCTCGTCGTCCTTTAAGCTTGCTCTTAATTTCATCTAAGGTCTCATCCTGAGCTTCTTCAGGCACTTTTGAAAATGCTTTTTCTATCACCTCGTCTGTAATATTGTCTTGCAAAAACTGAGCGTGCTCTAACCATTTTTCTTTAGTTGATTGTTGCACCATGACACGATCTAATTTTACACCAGCTGCATTCATCCACTCAATGTCGTTGAGTTCTTCATCGTACACTTGTAATTGCTTTGTAGATCCAGAAATGATTCGCATCACGTCTAATAAAGCACCATCAAAATTTGAAAACACCTGATCTCTGTCTCTGGGAATTGGTCGAAACCATTTATCTCCATTTTCCTGATCAAACTGAGCCCAGCGCCATTGATCCTGATGTCTGTCCCAATCACCTATAAGCATGTCAAACAATCGGGCTCTGACATAGGCGTTTTCATCAATTTTATATTTTTCATCTTCACGGATTTTTTCAATAATATCATGTGTACTTTCAATATCATCGGCAAAACCAAAATTGCGTTCATCAACATAATTTTCTTCAGGACGTTCTTCAATCATATAGAGCTCTCCACCATAGTCCCTGTTATATTTTCCTAAATGCTTGTGCTTCGGAACAAAGAAAATTTTCGGATTGGTATGATACACTTCTGCAGCATCTGATAAATCTGGAACAACGATAAATGCATAAGGATGAGCTGCTGTATAAAAATCCTGAATTAAACCTTCTATTGCTGTTTTTTCAAAGTCATCCTGAATATAGGTATCTTTAAATAAAACGGTCTGTAAATATTGTGTTGCACTTTTACGCAAAGCTCTCATATTGAGTTCACGACCATCCTTGGTTTTTAATCTCAAAGATCTTGTTTGGTGTCCTCCACCTGCTCTAACAACTTCCAGTCCACCGTAAAGTGTATCCAGTGTTACTACCTTTGCTGTTATTTTTGTGCTGTAAACATCACGATAGTGATCTCCCCAAACCGATTCAAAAAATCCTGTTCTATCGGTTTCTTCTTTGGTATAAACTGATGTCTGGATTTCCTGTGGAAAGCTATCTGGCAAATTTGAGACATCATAGTCTTTTAGTGGCTCATAGACTTCTCTTGTAAACAGGAGCTTTGCTTGCCCGTTTTCCTCACCGTAAATACTTACCCAACTACTTCCATCTTTATAGACTGTGAGTTCAGCAAAACCTTGTTTTCCGTATGAAAACAGACCATTATGACTTAATTGTGCGGCAGATTCTTTTGCACCAGAACCAGAAACAATTTGCTTAACCTTTTCATTTTCAATATACTGAAGTGTATGTTCGTGACCTGAAACAATAATGAGATTTTTAACATCATAGGTTAAGGTTTCCAAACGTTTCATTAGTTCATTATAACGTTCATTATATCTATCTTGAATAGAAACACCTCCTTGCGTTCTGATTTGTGATATGAATGATGCTAAAATTGGAACCGGAATTTTACTTTGTGTTGGGTACAAATGTTTTTCAGCTGCGTAATAACCTCCATGAACACCATTAGTATACATTGGATGATGCATCGCCAAAATGATTGTTCTGTTCTGTGCTTTTTTTAATTCACCTTCAAGTTCCATAAAGAAGCGATCTCTTGTTTTTATTTCGCATTCGTCATTTATGGTAGGGTTTTCATTCCAGTTTTCCAGATACCATTGCGTATCGATTATGATAAGTTTTATATCATCTCCAACATCAATATCTTCAAGCGGACATCCATTTTCTGGTTGAAATGTGTTTTTCCCTAAGGCATCTTCGATATATTTTTCTTGTCGTTTGAGGCCTTTAAGTCCGTTAGAATACCAGTCATGATTTCCTGGTATGAATAAAACTTCACCATCAAATTCTTTTAAGGACATAAGCTGGCCGTTTAAAGCATTCTCTGCAGCTGCTCTTCCTTTTTGACCTTCTTTAGGAAGTCCACTAG
>JAAEZL010000062.1:0-10318 GCA_018222875.1 Algicola sp. | reverse complement strand
TGGCATAATCACCTTTGGTTTTTTTGTCTTTTATATGATTATTAAAGGCTGTCAATGCTTTTGACATTCCATCTTTGGGTGATTTCCCAGCGTCACCAATGAGGTAAAATGTTTTATCAACTTCTTTATTGGGAAGTGAAGCTATTTTATCTTCTTCATTTTTATACTGCGCTTTATGAGTAGCACATGCATTCAAAACTACAATTGCTATGAGTAATGAAATTATCCTGTAGGGTTTCTTCATGTTTTTATATATAAGTACTGCAAGAAACTAAAGCTTGGCATTTATTGTTAGTGCTAAAGCTAAAGATATTAATTCTAAAACTAAATATCTAAGATTTCTGTTTCAATAATTGTATCTGTTATAAGTGTTTTATGTACAGGACATTTTGAAGCAATTTCTTTAAGTTTTTGCTTTTGAGAGCTATCTAAATCACCCACAAAAACTAATTTCTTCAACAAATGATCAATGCGAGAAGGCTTTTCTAAATCTAACATTAAATCTTCGCTGTGCTTTTTAGAATAGGTAATGTAAGCATACACCTCTTGTAAATCCCATTGTTTTCGTTCTGCATATAGCTTTAAAGTCATCACTGTACATGCAGCTAATCCTGCGCTTAAAAAATCATAGGGTGAGGGGCCAAAATCGTCACCTCCAATTGTGGTAGGTTCATCTGCTATAAAATTGTGTTTTGCGGTTTGAATTTTAGTTGTAAAATTATCTTCTTTTAAGTTAAGATGGGCAACTAGTTGTTCGCCTTCTGTATTTAGCATTGTATTTTCTTTGGATTCGAAATAGCGTTCTACCCAAGCTCCAATTACATTACCCACATAACTACTATCTTCAGAGTTGGATAACAAGTGATCTGCATCATCCAGCGATATAAAACTTTTTGGATGATGCGCATGAAGGTATAGTTGTTCTGCATTTTTTATACCTACAATGGTGTCAATTGGAGAATGCATAATTAGCAATGGCTTTCTAAGATTCTTTACAATTGATGGTAAATCTGTTTTATCAAAATCTGAAACAAAATCTTCATCAATATGAAAAGGTCTTCCTCCAATGTTGACCTTCATTAAGCCTTGCTCTTGAATGTTATCAATATCATGAGAGAACAAATGCTTTACATGGTTAATTGTTGCCGGAGCTCCAATTGTTGATACAGCTTCAATATTATCTAATTTAGAGGCAGCGACTAATACAGCTGCACCACCTAATGAATGACCAACTAAAAGGGATGGCGCTTTATAATTCGCTTTTAAATAATCATTTACGGCTATGAGGTCGTCCACATTTGCTGAAAAATAACTGTCACTAAATTCACCTTCACTCCTTCCTAAACCTGTAAAATCAAATCTTAAAACTCCAAAACCGTGATTAGTAAGAGATCTACTAATATTCTTAACTGCACTCAATGTACTACTGCATGTAAAACAATGTGCAAAAACAGCATAGTAATTAGGTTTTTGATTAGCTGGTAATTCTAAGTACGCCTGAAGCTTAATCCCTTTTTTATTTGATATTTGCAGTTTTTTCTTTTTCATAGTATTAATTTTTATTTCTTCAAGCTTGTGAATCTAATAGTTGTCGTCTTCTTATTGCACTTATGAGCTACAAGACAACATGGAGCAACCTACTTTATGTCTTGCCCAGTCTGGACGTTTAGCAAACCATTTTTCATATTTTGGCTGTTCTTCATAAGGCTTTTTTAATAATTGAAACAATTCATCAATCAACTTGTAATTCCCTTTGTTTGCATCATCTATAGCTAATTGTGCCATATAGTTACGAAGTACATATTTTGGATTTACCACATTCATATTGGATTGTCGTTCTGTATCAGATAAGGTTTCTTTTTCTAATCTGAAATCATAGCGCTCAAACCAGTCTCGCCATTGCTGAGCAATTGTATCAGATACTTCATTAGGTTTGTAAAAGGCATCTTTTATAATCTTTAATCCGTGTTTTGCATCTCCTTTTTGGAAGTTACTCAGGTTTCTAAAGAAAATGGTCATATCGGTTTCAGTTAACAACAAGGCATCTTCCAGTGCTTTGATGAGCAGGTCATCTTTATCTTCGGAAGTTTCTAAGCCTAGCTTTTGCTTCATCATTTCTAAAGATTTAGATTCAAAATCTGTTTTATAAGATTCTAAAACGGCTTCTAAAGGTTCTGTTTCTTCAATTAATGGGAATAAGGCATTCGCTAATTGATACAAATTCCAAAGTCCGACATTAGGCTGATTACCATATCTGTATCTCTTGTGTTGACTATCCGTTGTGTTTGGTGTCCATCCAAAATCGAAGCCTTCAAGCCATCCATAAGGCCCATAATCTATGGTTAAACCTAAAACAGACATATTATCTGTATTCATTACGCCATGAACGAAACCGACGCGTTGCCAATGAATAATGAGTTCTAAAGTAAGATTTGAGACTTCAGCAAAAAATTGAATATAAGTCTCTTTTGAAGGTGAACCCAAATGAGAAAAATGATGTTGGATTGTGTAGTCAACTAGCTTCTTTAAGGTTTTATGATCTTGTCTTGCTGCAAAAATCTCATAACTTCCAAATCTTAAAAATGATGGTGAAACTCTAGAAACGATTGCACCCTTTTCGTAAGCCTGATTACCATCGTATAACATATCTCTAAGTACCTCATCACCAGACAAAGCTAAAGATAAGGCTCTGGTTGTTGGAACACCAAGATGAAACATGGCTTCACTACACAAATATTCACGAATTGAAGAACGCAACACGGCTAAACCGTCTGCGCTTCTGGAGTATGGTGTTTCTCCTGCTCCTTTAAGCTGAACTGTCCATTGCTTATCATGATGTTCAACTTCAAATAAATTAATTGCTCTGCCATCACCTAATTGTCCTGCCCAATGCCCAAACTGATGTCCACCATAGCACATTGCATAAGGTTTTGTATTTGGAAGAAGTTCATTTCCTGTAACTATTTTAGTAAACAATTCGCTGTAAAGATCTGCTTCTGAGACACCTAAAGTTTGAGCCATGTCTTTTGAAACGTGAATTAATTCAGGAGCTTTTGTTTGCTTAGGATTCACAAATGAAAAACACGCTTCTTTTACTTGACGTCTCGTATTATCTGAAACAGGATCAGCAGGTAATTCTTCAGTAAATGTGTGTTTTATATTTAAATTCATAGGTCTTTGTCTATCCTCTTTAAACCTTCCTTTCGGAACCATTACTTAATTAGAAGTTAAGGTTTATTGCTGTATAAGTTACGTAATTCTTCAGCAAAACCTGAATGATTTTTAATATTGAAAAGCTTTTAATTAGTTGAGCTTATCGGCATGAAGCTTTCTAAGCTTTGACAATTTAGGATTAATTACAAAACTGCAATAGCCTGAATTTTGATTGTTTCTATAGTAATCCTGATGTTCTTTTTCAGCTTCATAAAAGGTATCCAATGGTGAAATTTCGGTTACAATTGGATTATCGTAATACGATTGTAATTCTTTAACTACCAATTCTGAAATTTCTTTTTGAGTTTCATCATGATAAAAAATGACTGAACGATATTGTGTTCCGCGGTCTGCTCCCTGACGATTTAATGTTGTGGGATCATGAGTGGTCATAAAAATGACAAGAATATCTTCAAAGGAAATGATGTTAGCATCAAAAATGATTTGAATCACTTCAGCATGTCCAGTTAATCCCGAACAAATCTCTCGATAAGTTGGATGACCTGGCGCTGTTCCACCTGAATAACCAGATACTACCTTTTCAACACCTTTCACTTCTTGAAATACGGCTTCTGTACACCAGAAACAGCCAGCTCCAAGGGTTGCAATTTGTAAGTTTTTAGTGGTCATTAGCGTTCTCTTTTTCGAGTGTCATAGATTCTGAATTGATACAATAACGCAATCCGCTTGGTTCAGGTCCATCAGGAAATACGTGTCCTAAATGCGCATCACAGGTATTACACATAACTTCAACGCGTACCATTCCGAAAGAAACATCTCTTTCATATTTAATAGCATTTTCTTTGATAGGTTGTGTAAAACTAGGCCAGCCAGAACCAGAACTAAACTTAATTGTAGAATCAAACAAAGGTGTATTACAGCAAACACAGTTGTACTGACCTTCATCGTAAATACTGCATAATGCACCACTATGAGGTCGCTCAGTTCCTTTATGTCTTGTAATTCTGAATTGTTCTGGAGTTAATTGATTTTGCCATTCGGCTTCCGTTTTTTCTACCCGCTTGTCAGGCGCAGGATTTCCGTTTACAGAAAAGTTAATAACATCTTTCCAGGTCAGCATAAATAGGTTTTTTATTAATTAATAGTTATTGAGCTTTCAGTCGAAACAGAGTTAATCAACTTACAATAACATCTGTTTGAATACCAATGAAAGCATGGTATAAATTTACGACAATTACGAATGTGTATTTTACATTAACTAAAGTTTAGTATTTTTACTAAAAATCTTGTCTACTTATGGATACTCTTATCGCTAAAGCTGAAACATTTGTTTTTGATTTATTAAAAAACGAATTAGATCAAACCTATTTATATCACAATTATAAGCATACAGAGCGTGTGTTAAAAAGCACTCGTGAGATTATCGAGAATACAGAGTTATCAAAAGAAGAAGCTCTGGTACTTGAAATAGCTGCATTGTTTCACGATACAGGGTATATAGAAGGTTCTGAAAATCATGAAGAAAAAAGTGTAGAAATCGCTACTAAATTTTTAAAAGATCAGGATGTAGAACAAGATCTTATTGATTCTGTTGGCGAATGTATTATGGAAACCAAGTTTAAGAAAGAACCAACAACGAAACTTGGAAAAATTATACGTGATGCAGATGCCTCCCATTTTGGCAAGAAATACTTTAGTGAAGCTAGTGAGTTTTTAAGAAAAGAACTTGAGTTAAGGCATTTTAAAACATATTCACCTACTGAATGGCGAAATGAAAACATTAAAGTGTTAGCAAAAAAACATCAGTTTTATACAGATTATGCATTAAAAAACTGGCAATCTGAAAAGGATAAGAATCTTTCAAAACTCTTTAAAGCTAAGAAAAAGCAGAAAAAGAAGTTTAAAAAAGAAGAGATGAAAGCCAAATATAAGGCACAATACAAAAATGAAAGTCCGGAACGTGGTGTTCAGACCTTTTACAGAGTTGCCTTAAGAAATCATATTAAACTGAGTGACATAGCAGATACAAAAGCTAACATTTTACTGTCTGTAAATGCCATTATTATTTCTGTTGTTCTGGCTAATTTAATCTCTAAATTAGATACCAATCCGTATTTAACGTGGCCTACCGTAATCTTCACTTTATTTAGTGTTATATCTATGATTATGTCTATCATTGCGACACGACCAAATGTGACTAGTGGACAATTTACAAAAGAGGATGTTAAAAACCAGGAAGTTAATTTAAGTTTCTTTGGTAATTTTCATAAAATGAAACTTGAAGAATTTGAATGGGCTATTCAGGAATTGGTCAATGATAAAGATTATATTTATAAAGCATTGACTAAGGATTTGTATTTTCTGGGAAAAGTATTAGAGCGAAAATATAGAATTTTAAGGATTACCTACACTGTATTTATGGTAGGCATTATTATTTCACTGATTGCATTTGGAATTGCTGTTAAAAATAATCCAGGCATTGATATTCAGGAAGTATTAGACCCAGAGTCTGAAGCACATTATATCAAGCAAAAAAAGGACAATCAAAATGTTTACACTGTTTAAGATTTAATCGCTTTCATTAAATCATCGTAAGTATAAAACTCTTTGTAATTATTGACTTTGTGGTATAAAACACTAACTCTGATAGCCTTTAAACCTGTTACTGCCTGCAGGTCTTCAAGTTCAACGATTTCGATATCATTATCTAAATAGTGTTTCGACTGCAGGAATTTAATATAACGTAAGTATTCAACCTCATCCTGTTTTTGAGAATACACGATACTTATTTTTCCTTTTTGAGTCACACGTTCTTTGGTTCCTTTGATGTAGGCTTTATCAACACGCTTCTTTACAATTTCATATCTGGCATTGTAAGTCCCATCAACATCAAACTGCTTTTCATCCATTCTAAAGCTAATTGATAAAGGTTGATTAAATACTAGAATCATGGACGCAACATCAAGCGATACAGGGAAATCAGATTGCATCAAATAAAAAGCATTTTCCATTTCAACCATGACCTGTAGCTGCCACAATCTCAGATTATACAAATAAATGGGATTAAAACTTTCTTCTTTTGTGATAGACTCACCAATGTACATATTATGTTCAACACCATCGGTTTTAAAACGCTCAAAATAATGAGGATACATGGCTTGAGCTTCAACTTGTTTCTTATCTAAAAGCGACGCCATTTCTTTATTAACCAAGGCAATTGTGTTATCATAGTCTTTTCTATGGTGGTATAAAGCTTCTACTTTATTATCTATGCTGTCAAAATAGCTTTGTACTTGAGTTTTTAAGGGCTCAATAGCGATTAAATGATTCAAAACCGGATCAATATCCTGTTTAATAAAATCAGTGATTTGCTGTTCGCTATCTACCTGAAAATTATGCTTTAAGCTGTCTAAGTAAGTATTTATTTGAAATATAAACTGCTCATAAATAGGGAGGTTTTCAATTTGAATTGCTGCTTCTACAATAGATTTTATGGCGTTTAACTGTATTGACAAATCCAGACTGGTTGCAGAATTTCTGGCCTCGGAAGACCCTTTAATATCAATTTGACCATACAACGGATAGATATTTTCGAAGGCTATTTTATTAAAACTTGGTTTTTTTCCTTTGAGTTGATCTTTAATAAAATTTCTTGCTTCTTTTTCAAAACGCCATTGAACACTGGGATGAATAGAAGTACACTCTCTTTGGATAACAGCTTCAATAAGATTTTTTTCTTCGTTTTTTGAGCGTTCAACTGCAGTAACAATAAAAGGCATGACATCGTTTAACTTATTTGCATTGATGCTATTTAGAACTTTAGGTTCTTCTGAAACTATTTCAAGAATTCCCATTAACCCTTCATCATTAGCAATTGGAGCTAAAATAGCACTCTTTATATTTTGATTTTTAAGTGTTTTATACTGAGGAGCCTTTCCTTTTGATTGTTCGTAATAAGCATCTACATCAGAGACAGCGTAAAACTTTTTATCATTAAGCAATGTTTTATATGAAGCACTACATAAAACGCCTGAACACAATTTTGAATCTAAATCATGAAGCAGAAAGCTATTCATATTTGTTCCGTAAACACGTTCAAATTTATGTTCCTCTTCATTATAAATTGAAAATCCAACTTTAATATTTTTTAATCCTAAAAGCGAACTGAAAATATTATGAAAATTATTCATAAATCCTTCATCCTGTCTCTTTTCTTCTCCTATTAAAGCTGTTTTTATGTTAGAAATAGACTGATCATCTGTAACATTAAAAATGTTAGAAATTACAAATCCCTTGAAGGTATAGCTATTTTGTGGAAACTTCTCTTTCCACAACGCAATGTTTTCAAAATTATCCAGAAGTTCATCAACATCACTTTGATTAATTTCAGGCGCATTTTCATTTGGAATAATCTCTATGAAGTCTGCGTTGTACATGATTTTATAATACTGCATAATGCCATGTGCATTAGGTATTTCATAATAAAAAGGGGGTTTAAAATTCATATTATAGCCATAACAAAATGCCAAAATAATTGTACAGGCAATGATATACCTATCATCTTCAGGCATATTCTCGATCTTCAATTCAAAGTCAGCCCCAGCCTCTTCTATGATTTTTTTAAAGCGTTCTGAAGAATTAAAAATTAGATTGTGAAACGGAACAGATGCTGTTTTAATCTCATTTTTAGTGAGTACAGGACTAAATGAATCCTGCAGAATGATTCTTATTTCTTTCTCACGCTTTTTAAGAATAGAAATATCACTAAATCCGTCGCGAAGTACAGGAAAGCTATCCGCAGTTTTTAGAACACGTTTGGCTTTAGCTGCAATGAACTCATCATCGCTTTCAGATAAGGTCTCATAATGCTTGAGTAGTTTATTAAAACTAACTAAGAGTTTAAAAGGAGACTCCAGATTATCGTTGAGATCTTTCATAATAACGTTTTGTAAAATGCAAAATTACAAATTAAAAGTTTGGTCGTTATTAATAAGACTTTCTTACGTTTAAAATGTTACAAACTAGAATATATTAAAATCCTAATGTTCCATAAGTCCAGTTAGAACCATCACTGATAAAAATTAGCGTTTTTGTTCTATGACCGCTAAACAAAGCCGTGTCCATATTTACAGGTCCAGCAAAACCACCACTACTATCACCAGCAAAAAAGAAAACTCCAGCTGCTATTGCAACAGGGTCCATAGTTATATCTGCGTTGATAGCATCTTGAACATTTCTAATAATATATACTCTCCCTGGATAGGTTCTAGGGTCTGGTAATTGAAATTCCTGATCATTAACCGTTGGACTTACAGATATATAAACACCATCGTCAATAAGTGTAGGCACAGCAGCACCTGTTAATATGACGTGCTTAACAGACAAATTTCCATTAAGGTCTAATGTGCTAAGTGGTGTTGTTGTACCAATTCCAACTTGAGCAAACACGCTGATATTAGCCAATAAAATAATTAGAATTACTAGTCTTTTCATAATCATCTCTTTTTAATTATACTTATTGCGGTTCCACCACCTTCTGCAAGTTCTAATGTTAATTTGGAGCGATTATTAACGGTTACCGTTTCAATTGTAATATCTAATGGGTTTTTGTCCCAATGTGCATTTTTACCATCCTTATAAATGGTTGCTATATAGTCGTGATTATCATCCAGAAAATCAAAACTAATATCAAATGTTCTTGCATTTTCGTCAGTGATGCTTCCTAAAAACCAGTTACCTGTTTCTCTTTCTTTTCTTACAATGGTTACATAGTCTCCCACTGCTCCATTTAAAACTTTTGTTGTTTCCCAGTCTACTCCAACCTCTTTTATAAATTGTAATGGTTCAGGATTTGCTTCATAGTGTTCTACCAAATCTGCTGCCATTTGGATCGGACTATAAATTACAACATACAATGCTAATTGTTGTGCTAAGGTTGTATTTACCTGATTATCTTTTTTGTACTCATCAAACTTAATATTAAAAATTCCAGGTGTAAAATCGATTGGTCCGGCTAACATTCTTGTAAATGCGACAATTGGTAAATGCTCTGGAGGATTTCCACCATCTGAAGACCATGCGTTAAATTCTTGTCCGCGTAAACCTTCTCTGGAAATTGTATTCGGATACGTACGTCTTAATCCTGTTGCTTTGATTGGTTCGTGAGCATTGATTGCAACCTGATATTTAGATGCTTTTTCAACGGTATTGTTATAATGATTCACCATATATTGCCCATGATGAAATTCTCCTTTCGGAAGAATTTTTCCAACATAACCTGTTTTCACAGAATGAATGCCATGTTTTTGCATCAAAGCAAATGCAGCATCTTGTTGTTTCGTGTAGGTTTCAGTTGCTGCAGAAGTTTCATGATGCATAATGATGTCAACTCCTTTTTCTTTTCCGTAGCGTACAACCTCCTCAAGGTCATAATCAGGATAAGTTGTCACAAAATCGAACACACCTTCCCGATCTTCAAAGCCAATCCATCGCTCCCATCCTGTATTCCAGCCTTCAACCAAAACACCTTTAATATCATGTTTAGCTGAAAAGTCTATAAAGCGTTTTACATTTTCGGTTGTTGCGCCATGTCTTCCGTGTGCTTTCCCTGTATCTTTCCATTCACCATCAACCATTTCCATACCATAATCCCAGGACGATTTTCCTAAATGCATTTCCCACCAAACACCAGTATATTTCATAGGTTTAAACCAGGAAATGTCATCTAATTTATTGGGCTCATTCAAATTAACAATAAGGTTAGATTCAATTAATTCAGGAGCATTATTTGTGATTTGTATGGTTCGCCAAGGTGTATGAAATGGAAGACTACGTTTTACTTTATAATCTGAATTTCTGGAACCTACAAGATGACTTTCAAGATTTAAATTCACAGGATCAACCTTTAAGGTCATTCCGGAATAATCGATCAAAGCCGCTTCATGAAAACTCAAATGCAATCCGTCGTTTCCAACCATTGTTACAGGAGTGTTTACGGCATTTTCCGGAATGTAAGTCTGAGCTAAATTCACATGATTTACATATTTTAGAGCATCAATTTCAGAGAGTTTTGTTGTGCTGTATAAATGCTCATAAATATCCCAATCTCCAGGAATCCAAAAGGTTTTATAGTCCTGTGTTAAAT
>JAAEZL010000272.1 GCA_018222875.1 Algicola sp. | reverse complement strand
TCATATCGTTCGTGGTGCCTTAGACACAGCAGGTGTTGCAGGTAGAACACAACGTAGATCTAAGTATGGTGCAAAACGCCCTAAAAAGTAATTTTAAACTTTAAGAAGAAGACATGAGAAAAAGAGCAGCAAAAAAGAGACCGCTTTTACCAGATCCACGTTTTAACGATCAGTTAGTAACTCGTTTCGTTAATATGATGATGTGGGACGGAAAGAAGTCTGTAGCTTTTAAAGTATTCTATGATGCAATTGATATTGTAGAATCAAAGAAAACTGACGAAGAAAAAACAGCTTTAGAAACTTGGAAAGACGCTTTGTCAAACGTAATGCCTCACGTAGAAGTACGTAGTCGTCGTGTTGGTGGTGCAACATTCCAGATTCCAATGCAAATTCGTCCAGACAGAAAAGTATCAACAGCTATGAAGTGGTTGATATCGTATTCAAGAAAAAGAAATGAAAAATCTATGCCTCAAAAGTTAGCTGCTGAAATTTTAGCTGCAGCTAAAGAAGAAGGAGCAGCTGTTAAAAAGAGAGTTGATACTCACAAAATGGCAGAAGCAAATAAGGCATTCTCACACTTTAGATTTTAATTTAAGATGGCACAAAGAGATTTAAAATATACAAGAAATATAGGAATTGCGGCTCATATTGATGCTGGTAAAACAACAACTACTGAGCGTATTCTTTTTTATACAGGAGTTTCTCACAAAATTGGAGAAGTACATGATGGTGCTGCAACAATGGACTGGATGGAGCAAGAGCAGGAAAGAGGTATTACTATTACTTCTGCTGCAACAACTTGTACCTGGAAGTTTCCATTAGAAAACGCTGAGCCTACTCCAGAAACTAAAGATTATCATTTTAATATTATTGATACTCCTGGCCACGTTGATTTTACGGTTGAAGTAAACCGTTCTTTACGTGTATTAGATGGTTTAGTATTCTTATTTAGTGCAGTTGACGGTGTTGAGCCTCAATCTGAAACTAACTGGAGATTGGCTGATAACTATAAAGTTCCAAGAATTGGTTTCGTAAACAAAATGGATCGTCAAGGATCTAATTTCCTTGCTGTTTGTCAGCAGGTAAAAGACATGTTAAAGTCAAACGCAGTGCCAATTGTATTAAATATTGGTGATGAAGCTGATTTTAAAGGAATCATCGACTTGGTAAAAAACAGAGCTATCGTTTGGCATGATGACACGCAAGGGGCAACTTTTGATGTGATTGAAATTCCAGAAGAGCTTAAAGCAGAAGCAAAAAAATATAGAGCCTTATTAATTGAGGAAGTTGCTGGTTATGATGAAAACCTTCTTGAGAAATTCATGGAGGACGAAGATTCAATTACAGAAGAAGAAGTGCACGCTGCACTTAGAGCTGCTGTAATGGACATGGCAATTATTCCAATGATTTGTGGTTCTGCATTTAAAAATAAAGGTGTACAGTTCTTATTAGATGCTGTATGTCGTTACTTGCCTTCTCCTACAGATAAGGAAGGTATTATTGGAACAAATCCAGATACAGGTAAAGAAGAAATTCGTAAACCAGACGTGTCTGCTCCATTTGCAGCATTGGCATTTAAGATTGCAACCGATCCTTTCGTAGGTCGTTTAGCATTCTTCAGAGCATATTCTGGTCGTTTAGATGCAGGTTCTTATATCCTGAACAACCGTTCAGGTAAAAAAGAGCGTATCTCACGTATCTACCAGATGCATTCTAATAAACAAAATGCTATCGATTTTATCGAAGCAGGTGATATTGGAGCAGCTGTAGGATTTAAAGATATTAAGACAGGTGATACTATGTCTGATGAAAAACATCCTATAGTTTTAGAATCTATGGACTTTCCAGATCCAGTAATTGGTATTGCTGTGGAACCTAAGACTAAGGCAGATGTTGATAAATTAGGAATGGCTTTAGCTAAATTAGCTGAAGAAGATCCAACGTTTACAGCAAGAACTGATGAGTCTTCAGGACAAACAATTATATCAGGAATGGGTGAGCTTCACTTAGATATTATTGTTGATCGTCTTAAGCGTGAGTTTAAGGTGGAAGTAAATCAAGGTCAGCCTCAAGTAGAGTACAAAGAAGCTATTACAAGACGTGCTGAACACAGAGAAGTTTATAAGAAACAATCTGGTGGACGTGGTAAATTTGCTGATATCGTATTCACACTTGAACCAGCAGAAGAAGGAAAAGTTGGTTTAGAATTCGTTTCTGAAATTAAAGGTGGTAACGTTCCTAAAGAATTTATCT
>JAAEZL010000061.1:14203-18495 GCA_018222875.1 Algicola sp. | reverse complement strand
ATTTTAGGGAATTATGGCTTGTTCATTGCTTCAGACTTTAGCCATTATTTTTCAAAAATCATTCAGGAAGATCCGGAATACAGCAGAATTAGAAGAGATATGAACATTTCCTTTAAAAACGATTTTGAAAGCGTAACAATTGAACAAGATCAGGACTATTTTGGTCATTGGGCAGAAACCAGCAGAGCTGTTGTAAACCTTTCTACTGAACAAGGTCTTATTGAATATAAAGACTACTTAACAGGCTCTGGAATTGAAGACAAAGAGATTTTAAGCTATGAGACCTTCAATACAGATATGAACCAGCTGGAATACAATGTGCCTTTTCAGGTTAAAACGACAATTTCTTCTGAAGTATTATTAGAAGATGCTGGAGATAGTTATATTTTTCAAATTGGATTGGTGATTGGTACACAAAGTGAATTATATCAAGAAACGGAACGTATCAATCCTATAGAAATGGTATATCCTAACCGTTACAATTATGAAATTATTGTTGATATTCCTGAAGGCTATACTGTTGAAGGTTTAGAGTCTCTGGTGATTGATAAAAGATACATTGCGAGTAATGGTAAAGAGACTGCTAAATTTGAATCTAATTACAAAGTTGAAGGCAATAAAATCATCATCACGATTGAAGAGTTCTATAAAACTCATGAATTTGATTTAAATAAATACGAAGAATTCAGAGACGTTATTAATGCGGCTTCAGATTTTAATAAAGCTGCCATTTTATTTAAAGCTGAAGACTAGTAGTATTTTTAATGAAGGAGAGTTTTTAACCTCGTCTGTCTGCCAAATATGTAGACTCGAAATGACATTATATTTCAAATAAAAAAAGCGACTATTCAGTCGCTTTTTTTATTATTCTATAATTTTATAATCTTCTTTTGGTGGTTCTTCAATACTTCCAAAAAGTTTGTCTTTCCAGTTGGTCCATTTGTATTTCTTTGAAAATATTAAAAGTATGATCGGATACATGATAAAGACAGGAATGATTAAATCTATAGCTCCTATTTCAGGTTTAGAAATATCTTTCAAAATAGAATGTGTCTGAAAAACGGTCCAATCTGTAGTTACTAATAAGGCTGTAAATAAATTATTAGCAGCATGAAATCCTAAGGCAAGTTCAGTTCCTTCATCCATAAGTGTCATAATTCCAAATAAGAAACCTGTTCCTATGTAATAAATCATGATAGAGTAGCCAAGTTTACCGACTTCAGGATTAAATACATGAAGACCTCCAAATATCACTGATGTCATTACTAAAGGAAACCACCTGTTCTTTGCTAAGGTTCCAAAACCTTGCATTAAATAGCCTCTAAATAAGTATTCTTCCAGACTTGTCTGAATAGGAATTAATGCTATAGCAATCACTGCAAGTATCGCAAATCGTTTTGCTTCAAAATTAAATTCATAATTTTCTGGTGCTAAATAAAAATAGTCCAGTAATACTAAACCTGAAGACAAAACGCCCCAAAAAATAAAGGCGAACCAGATACGTTTCCAGTCTAGTTTTGGTCTTGATGTCGCAATGGAGGTCATGGTTTGCTTATGTAAGAACTTGACAGCTATATACAATCCTACAAAGGCAACTACAAAAGAGATCAACATCAAAAATAAAAACAGGTTAGAATCTAAGATGGTGTACAAGGTTTCTTCATTTATATTTTCTATTTCTGAAATTCCTCCGTCATCAATGACTTTCATAATAACCACACCTAATAAGGGTAATTGTCCGACAAAAGAAGCTGCAAAAATAATGACCGATCCAACCAGGTATCTCCAAAAATCATGTTCAACTTTAAATGCTTGTTTTATAAACATAGTTTCAATTTTATAGCGTTAGTTTCAGATTGGCTAATTTCCAACCTTTGTTTATTTGGTGCTGCAATGTACCATTTTTTACTAATAACGGACTCTCAAAATTATTAGTAAACAAACTTCCAGTTCCTAAGCCTTGTGGTAACTTACTATCAAGCATGTACGTCCATTGTGCAATCGCATTTAAACCTACATTGCTTTCAAGAGCACTTGTAATCCACCATCCAATGTCACGTTTCTCAGCGATATTAATCCATTGCTCACTTCCATGCCATCCTCCTACCAAACTTGGTTTTAAAATGATGTATTGCGGATTGATCATTTGTAGTAATTCGGTTTGTTTTGTTACAGAAAACACACCAATTAGTTCTTCATCTAAAGCAATTGGTAAAGGTGTTTCTTCACAAAGTTTTGCCATAGCTTCAAATTGTCCTTGTTTAATGGGTTGCTCTATGGAATGTAAATCGTATTCAGATAATCGTTTTAGTTGTTCTAGTGCATGTTCTGGAGAAAAAGCACCATTAGCATCGACACGTAATTCGATATCTTTTGCTGAAAATTCGTTTCGGATAGATTTCAAGAGACTTAATTCAGTTTCAAAATCAATGGCACCAATTTTCATTTTGATGCAATCAAAACCTGCTTCGAGTTTTTCCTTAATCTGGTCTTTCATGAAGGTTTCACTTCCCATCCAAATTAAACCATTTATGGGAATTGAAGCTTTTCCTCTGGTGAATTCTGAAGGAAATAATTCAAAACGTGATTCAGCTTCAAGAGATTTAAAAGCTTGTTCTAAACCAAACTGAATGCTTGGAAATTCGATTAAATCAGATAACAAGTTGTCTAAACCCAATTCAATATGATCGCAAACCCATTTCAGTTTTTTCTCATAATCTGGTCTGTCATCAACACTCAAACCTCTAAATAATGCACATTCACCAATACCAGTTTTTCCATTTATTTCTATGATAATGAACCAGGTTTCTTTGGTTTTTAGAATGCCACGAGAAGTTCCACTTGGTTTTTTAAAATTAAGAATGTATTGCTGAACGGTTGCTGTCATTATTGAATAATACTTCTAAACATTAGAACTTATGGTGAAAACTCAATTGCAATTGTGCCTTTCCTATGGCATCCGTTTTTTGATTCATCCAGCCTAACTGAAAACGCATGCCTTCTTTTAAAACATAACCTAATCCTAAATAGGTTCGGTTACGATCAAAAAATTCAACCTCTCTCCCATCACCAATATCTTTTTGTCCGTTAACAAACAACTCATTATACAAGGCTGCATACAAAGCACCTTTTTCTAAAGCAGATTTGTTAAAAGGTACATTTAAAAATAAATTATAACGATATCGCGTTCTAAAATCCTGATTTTCAACAAATCGTTGTTCATATCTAAAGCGATGTGTCAAGTAAATTCTATTCCCTAATTGTTGTGGGATCAAGGCTTCCTGATATATTCTGCTTTCTCCGGAAGTTGCATTGCCATCACCAAATTCTCCAGATGTTATATTTGCATAACCTAGAGTAAGTAAGACATTAGCACTTTTTGGTGAATACGTTGCTCCTGCTCGAATTAATAATTGTTCTAAATCGCCTCCCAGATTCCAGTTTCGGTATTGAATATCACCTTGAATCCCAAACTGACTTTCTTTAAACTGATGATTAAAGAAATACATGTACCAGGCACCTGTTTTACCAGATTCTACCTGTGCAAAACTGTTAAACGAACACATTGTAATTAAAATAAGTAAATATCTATATTTCATAACGGTATTTTAAGCTGCTGCAAAAGTAAAGATTTTTAAGGATTTTGTACCTTAGCAGAAACCTTTATCCTAAATGCAAGACCCAAATTTTCCTGATATTATTTTATATGCTATTCCGTTTTTTATACTGGCAATGCTTTTAGAATTGTATGTGACTGTAAAACAAGGTATCAAAACGTATGAATCTAAGGATGCTTTTTCTTCTATTGCCATGGGTTTAGGAAATGTGTTTTTAGGTTTTTTTAGTAAAGCATTGGTGTTAGTATCCTTCATTTTTATTTATGAAAACTACAGATTGTTAACAATTCCAATCACATGGTGGAGTTTTATTCTAATTTTCTTTGCTGATGATTTTGCGTATTACTGGTTTCATCGCATCTCACATGAATGTCGTTTATTCTGGGCTTCTCATGTGGTGCATCATTCGTCACAACACTATAATTTAAGTACTGCATTGCGTCAAACATGGTCAGGTGGATTTTATTCGTTTGTCTTCTGGTTATGGTTACCATTACTGGGATTTCATCCTGCAATGATTCTGCTTCAGATGTCGATTAGTTTGTTGTATCAATTCTGGATTCATACCGAAGCCATAAACAAAATGCCTCGTTGGTTTGAAGCTGTTTTTAACACGCCTTCTCATCATCGCGTGCATCATGGAAGTAATCCGCTTTACTTAGACAGAAATCACGC
>JAAEZL010000061.1:13611-14193 GCA_018222875.1 Algicola sp. | reverse complement strand
AAATCACGCAGGAATTTTAATCATTTGGGACAAACTCTTCGGAACCTTTCAACCAGAATTAGAAAACGAAAAAGTGGTGTATGGATTAGTAAAAAATATTAATACTTACAATCCGGTGAAAATTGCATTTATTGAATGGATTACTATGTTTCAAGACGCGTTTTCAGGACGTAAATCCTTAAAAAACCGCTTTCTTTATCTGATAAAACCTCCAGGCTGGAAACATGATGGTTCAGGACAAGTTAGTCATGATTTAAGAACTGAATGGTTAAAAAAATCTACTACTCTAAAAGAAGATTAAAACCATTTAATCTAATTATTAAAGCTTAAAATTATTTTTTTGGTTTAGGAACAGCTGACTTATTGTACTTAGTGTACTTTACATTATTCTTATCCAGCAACTCGTAAAATTTACGATGTGAGATTTTTAAATCTTTAGTAATCTCTTTTACTTTTTTCTTTTTTTTCTTGTAGAGATTAATATTCTCTGTTAACTTTTTATTTAAATAAAAGTCTTTTAATTTTTCAATAACTTGTAATTTCGAAAGATTTGAAGTACTTGCATAGTTTTAAATTTTAGAT
>JAAEZL010000061.1:12238-13601 GCA_018222875.1 Algicola sp. | reverse complement strand
TTTTTAGAGTGTTGGTTTTAAAAAATAAATAACTTTTAAGGGTGTATTCTGTTATTTATTCAATAGTAAAGTTAACAAATAAAGACAAATTAGAAGATCTTGTTAAATTTTAGTACGTCAATTACAAGAAGAACGACGTTTTAATTAATTCTAATACTTAAGTTTTATAAAAAATATTATTCTATAATTCAATACTCTCACCTATCTCAAGTAGCATTAAGTCTTTATCTTTATCGAAGAATTTACGTTTAGCGACCTCATGATCAATTTCAATATAGCCAAATGTATCAAAATGGTAACCTAAAACCTTATCGCACGCTACAAAATCACTTGCTAATATGGCATCATCAATTCCCATAGTAAAGTTATCTCCAATTGGCAGAATTGCCAAATCAAGTTTTGTATGTAGTGGAATCAATTTCATATCCATTGTTAAAGCGGTATCTCCAGCAATGTAAATGTTTTTGTGTTCTCCTTCAATAACGAAACCACCTGGTTGACCACCATAGCTTCCATCAGGAAAAGACGATGTATGGATAGCATTCACATACTTTAAGTTTCCAAATTCAAAATCCCATTGACCACCATGATTCATAGGATGATTTTCAATACCTAATTTGTCGTAGTATGTAGCGATCTCAAAATTTGAAACAACAACTGCTCCTGTTCGTTTGGCAATAGCTTCAACATCTAAAATATGATCTTGATGTGCGTGTGTTACTAATATATAATCCGCTTTTAGTTGATGTATGTCAATATGTGAAGCTTTAGGATTTCCTGAGATAAAAGGATCGACTAAAATATTAACATCTGCAACCTTAATACCTAAGCTTGCGTGACCATAAAATGTAATTTGCATGACAAGAATTTTTAAGAATAATTAATTGCAATGTAAATTACGAAAAAACTCAGACAGATTAAAGATAATTTGTCTGAGTTTTAAAGCCCCAAATTTCATTGCCAACATAATAGCAAATAATGCCGACCTACAAAATTTCAAGACTAAATATAAGAATTAATTATTTGAAAACCAAACAATTATGTTAAATATTTCACAAAATATAACCGATACCTAATAACAAAGAGAGAAAAAAAGTTGTTAAAGCCAGCACCTTTAATTGGGAATCAAAATCATTGGGTTCTTTTGCTTTATTAATTTTAACCATGTGTATGATTAAAGGAATATAGGCTATAAAAAAGAGTATATTATAAAATGATGAAAAGTAAAGCACTCCAAAAATTAATGACACCAGTATTGCCGAACCGATTAAAAAGAAATGATATTGTTTTGCTTTTTTCTTTCCTAATTTAACAGCTAAGGTCATTTTGTTTGACACTTTATCAGATTCAATGTCTCGCATAT
>JAAEZL010000061.1:0-12228 GCA_018222875.1 Algicola sp. | reverse complement strand
ATTTAAAACACCTGTACTAAGTAAGCCCAATGTTATAGCAGGTAAAAAAATATGATGGTCTAATTGTTTTACAAATAATAAATAACTTCCACCAACACTTACTAAGCCAAAAAATATAAAAACAAATATATCTCCCAAACCTCTGTAGCCATAAGCAGATTCTCCAACAGTGTAAGTTATTGCAGCATACACAGACAAACCTGCCAGTAAAAAGAACAAAAGTGATAACAGTAAATGACTCACTCCAAAAGATGCATAAATAAGTGCAACAGCTAAGCCAACAACTATAAGGATGGTATTTTTAATACCAAGCATCATGTCTTGTTCGCTAATCGCTCCGCTTTGTATAGCTCGCTCAGGACCTACTCTATTTTCATTGTCTGTCCCTTTTACACCATCACCATAATCATTAGCCAGATTAGAGAGAATTTGTAAGCTAATGGTTAATAGAATTGCCAGAATGAATATGAAAATATTAAAAGCGCCATTATGCTCAGCCAGGCAGGCACCAATGATAATTCCTGAAACTGATAAAGGTAAGGTTCGCAATCGGAACGCTGAAATCCAGGGTTTAATCTTCTTAAACATACAATAGTATTCTATTTAAGGAATCCATTTTTTATCGAAGTTAGGCTTACGTTTTTCTAAAAACGCATCACGACCTTCTTTAGCTTCATCTGTCATGTAAGCCAGACGTGTTGCTTCACCTGCAAAGACTTGTTGACCAACCATACCATCATCTGTGAGATTCATAGCGAATTTCAGCATTTTTATTGATGTTGGAGATTTCCCTAGTATTTCTTGAGCCCATTCATAAGCAGTGTCTTCTAAGTCATCATGAGGAATTACTGCATTCACCATTCCCATGTCGTAAGCCTCTTGAGCAGAATAATTTCTTCCGAGGAAAAAGATTTCACGTGCTTTTTTTTGTCCCACCATCTTGGCGAGATAAGCAGAACCATAACCACCATCAAAACTCGTCACGTCTGCATCTGTCTGTTTAAAAATAGCATGCTCTTTACTCGCCAAAGTTAAATCACAAACCACGTGCAGACTATGTCCACCACCAACTGCCCAACCTGGAACCACAGCAATCACTGCCTTTGGCATAAATCTGATAAGACGCTGAACTTCAAGAATATTTAAACGATGGTAGCCATCTTCTCCTACATAACCTTGATGACCTCTAGCTTTCTGATCACCTCCAGAACAAAAACTCCAGATACCATCTTTTGTTGATGGACCTTCGGCAGATAATAACACAACACCAATATTGACATCTTCATTAGCATCGTAAAATGCATCGTAAAGTTCACTTGTTGTTTTTGGTCTGAATGCATTCCTTATATCTGGACGATTGAAGGCGATTCTGGCGACACCATTACATTTTTTATAGGTAATATCTTCATAGGTTTTTGCAGTAACCCATTTTGCTTTATCCATAGTTAAATCTGTTTCGTACAAAAATACTGCTTTTAAATATATTATGTAAGTCTAAAAACGTCCAAAAAAAAACACATAAAAATGCTGTATTCAATACTTAGAGTTATTTTTTTTTACTTCTTAAAACTGATGTGTTTCAATAATGCGACTATTTATATGAATACCAGCATTAGTTATAATGTATAAATGGTTATGATATGACTAGTTTAACTAAAAAATGGCTATTTATAGAACAATCTGATACAGGAGTACTTTGCTTATTATTTACAGTATAGCTGTAGTATTTAGTATATAATACAGTTAATTATGCGTATTGATATATGGTATCAACAATTTTAACCAAATCGATAATGAATCGATAAAAGTTTTAAAAACTATCAAAATATTTGGAAAAGACTAGACAGAGATTATATATTTGGGTACCCTATAATTAAAATAACTACATGTCGATTACTGATTTCCCAATCTATGAAAACCTATTGTATAAAAAGACCATCAACTTAGGAATTTTATACTTTTTTGAAACCTATTTGGTTGCTGAGTTTAACGAAGGTGTTAATATAAATTATGAAAATTTCAATGAAGCTGAAGCAGCTATCAAGAAACAATATCCTGACGCTAATTTTGGTTTTATTTCAAACAGAATACATTCCTATTCAATAGTCATTACTGATGCAACAAAGTTTAATAACGCGTTCAATAACTTAAGCGCTTATGCCACAGTCACCTATTCTTCATTTGCGAGTAAAGTTTTTGAAATGGAAAATCACTTTTTCAAATTCAACAGGAAAAACTTCAGTGAATTATCTGATGCTATTGATTGGGTAGAAGACGCTTTGAAGCCAGTCGCTAAATCTAATTAAGATATATTCCGTCGTCTTTAAGTGTAATTAGCTTTTGCTTATATAGTGATCCAATTGCCTTTTTAAAACTCTTTTTGCTCATTTCCAGTTCATCTCTAATCTGATCCGGATCAGACTTGTCTGTCAATGGTAAAAAACCGTTACTATCTTCTAAAGTATGAAGAATTTTTTCTGCATTAGGTTCAATATTGCGATAGCCTATTTGGCCTAAAGTGATATCCAGTTTATTGTCATGACGTACTTTCTTTACTATTCCTTTAAGTTTGTCACCAACACTTAATTCTTTATACATATCATCTTTATATATCAGACCATGATGTTTTTTATTGACAATAACATTCATACCTAACTCAGAAGGATGAGATATAATTAAATCGACTTCATCAAATTGCTGAACAGTTAAGTCTTTATTATCTAAAAAACGATTCGTTTTACTGGAAGCCACTAAACGACCTGTTTCTTCATCTAAATAACAATATATTAAATACCAGCCACCAGCTTTCATTTTAAAAGCCTGTTCTTTAAATGGACAAAACAATTCTTTCACCATTCCCCAATCTAAAAAAGCACCATGCTGGGTCACCTGATTGCATCGCAACATAGCAAAATCATTAACGGTAACATAAGGCTCATCTGTAACTGCAACTGGTCGTTCTTCATTATCTAAATAGACAAAAACATCTATAGATTCCCAGATTTTAAATTCTTCAGGCACATATCTGTTTGGTAATAAAACTTCATTTCCATCTGCATCAGCAAGATATATACCTTGTTCACTTTCGCGAAGGATTTCTAACGTATTGTATTCTCCAATTTTTATCATGAGGCAAAGATACAGATATTACATATTAGAACTAAAAAAAGCGTTAGAATTCTGTTTGAATCCTAACGCTTAAACTTTAGTGAGTTTGATATTATTTATAAACAGACTCTTTCTTAAAATGTTTTGTCAGAAGGTAATAGACTACTGCTCTGTATTTATTTCGGTTAGATTTACCGTAAGTTTCCATAACAGCATCAATTCCTTTATCTAAATTTGGACCTTCTTTTAATCCTAATTTCTTGATTAAGAAGTTATTTTTTACTGTAGCTAACTCCGAATCATCAGAACCTGAAACTGTTGCAGCATCAGCATTGTAAATTGATGGTCCGCAACCAATGGTAACTTTGGTTAATAAATCCATATCAGGATTTACACCGCATTTATCCTTTAAGTCTGCAGCATACTTAGCTATTAATTCGTCTCTTTTACTCATGTGTAATTAATTTTTGTGTTATTATAAAAAGCTCTATAAATATAGTCATTTTTTAGACACATAAATTATGAGAACGTCACATATTACATTTATTTAATAAAGTTGAAGTATTCTAGGAGAATAGAATCGTTTTCTGTTCTTGGTGTAAATATTTCGAGCAACCTAGGTGTTTTAGACTTATTGAAGAAGCCTTTAAGTGATGCTGAAAGCTCTGTTTCATTTGAAGCTTTACGATACTCAAACTTATACATGGCACATAAATGCTGAGCAGTTAACCGATGAGTAGTTTCAAAATAATTGTCAAAGTTATCCGTATTCTTGTGACCTGGTAAAATTCTGAAAATACCTCCACCTTGGTTATTTATGACAATAATTCTGAAGTTATCAGGAATGTAATTATTCCACAGCGCATTACTATCATAGAAAAAACTCAAATCTCCAGTTACAAAAGTCGTTTGCTTATTAGAAATTACAGCACAACCAACAGCTGTTGATGTACTTCCATCAATACCACTGGTTCCTCGATTACAAAACACCTCCACAGATGGATTTAAATTAAATAATTGCGCGTATCGCACTGCAGAACTATTTCCAAGCTGAAGAATCGTTTTATTTGGAATGGCTTTTAAAACCTGACTAAAAACTTTAAAATCTGAAAACGGAATCGCCTTAATATATTCCAAATGCTTTTTAGTTCTGTACTTTTTAACGGTTGTCCATACATCAAAATAATTACTCTTTGGAAGGTGTGTTATTTTAGGTAAAAAAGCAGAAAAGAATTGATTTGGAGACACTTCAATATGTTTTGTCAAACAGAAAAATGTGTCATAAGCTTTCTTTTCATCAATATGCCAATGATGTTTTGGCTTGTGTTGTCTCAAAAATGCTTTAACTTTTTTGGACACAATCATACCTCCAAACGTAATTAAAATTTCAGGTTGAAGGGTTTTCAGTTCATCTTGTGATAAAGGCGCTATAATCTTGTCTATACTCGGAAAAAAGTTTGGATGATGCAAGTTGGACGTTGTTTCAGTAAATACCAAAACACTGTCATCATCTGCAAGTTCTTCTAATAGCTTTTGCTCGACAGAATCCGGATGTAAAACGCCAACTAAAATCATTTTACGCTGTGCCACATACCACTCATCAATGCAATCGTCTAATTCTCCATCGTCAATTCTTGGAGGCTTTGTATCAAGCGACTCAACGTCTGGCTTAACCGTTAATGTTTCAGCGAGTTGATAAAGTGGTTCATCAAACGGAATATTAATATGAACAGGTCCTTTCTTTAATTTTGCTAGGTTTAATGCTGTATTTATTTCTTCTTCATTAAACGATTGAATGCCTTGTTGTAAACCTAAAATTCGCTCTAATTTATTCTCTAAGCTTTTAAAAATTGGTAACTCTTCTTTTTGAGATAAGTTATTCTCGTCTTTGATGTCCAGCTTTAAATTTGCTGAATACAAAATATGATTTTCGAATACATTTTTCTGATTAATGGTTTGTCCGTCACCAACATCAATCAAATGCTTAGGTCGATCTGCTGATAATACAACTAATGGAATATCACTATAAAATGCCTCTGAAATTGCAGGATAATAATTCAGTAATGCACTTCCAGAGGTGCAGACTAATGCTGCAGTTTCTTTAGTTTGCTGAGCAATTCCCAATGCAAAAAAAGCAGCACAACGTTCATCAACAATACTATAACAGCTAAAAAAATCATCGTTAGTAAAACTTATGGTAAGAGGCGCATTTCTGCTTCCTGGTGAAATGACAATATGCTTTATATTTTTGAGTTTACACAACTGAACAACAGTTTGTGCAAGTGGAATTTTTGAGTAAGTCATGACTACAAATTTAAGAAAAATATGTCTGTTTAAGACAACAAAACACGCTTCATTGTTTCAGCTTTCGAAACCGTTTCCTGCCATTCATCTTCTGGGTTAGAATCTTTGGTAATTCCTCCTCCAACATAAATTAAAGCCTGATTATTATTGCTTTGCATACAGCGAAGATTAACAAATAAATGACTCACTGTTTTCACAGTACTGTAAGCATTATTTTCAACATTACGTCTGTTTGTATTTCTTGAAGTCGTTTCTTTTAAATTAAGTTCTCCTAAAAATCCGGTATAATATTCGCGATCATAGGATTCCGTTTCGAGAATAAAGGTCTTAGCTTTCTCAACTGGCAATCCGCACACAGCTGGAGTTGGATGCAAATGCTTTAAAACAGTTTGTAAATCCGTATTAAAAGTACCACTAATATCAGATTGCAAATGCAGAAGATTTCCCGCTTTAACGGTTGTTGGTTCAGAAATTTTTAAACCATCCACGAAAGGTTTTAATTTTGCTTCAATATAATTGGTTACAAACTCCTGTTCTTCTTGTTCTTTAGTTGTCCAGTTGACGTCTAAAGAATCTTTAAAAGCCTGTGTTCCAGCTAAAGCCATCGTTTTAAAGCGAGATCCTGAAACGCTTAGTAAAATTTCGGGAGTTGCTCCTAACCACAACCCTACTTTTGGGTGAAACCAGCAATACACAAATGCAGTTGAATAGGTTTGGAGTAAGCGCTTAAAAACAGAAATGGATTGGTTTTCAGAAACATCTACAATTTCACACCTTGAAAGCACAACTTTCTGAAACTGTGCGTTTTTAATAGCATCAATACCTTTTTGAACCAGATTTAGATGTTGCTTTTTGTTATGGGCAATACCTTCTACTCTATTTTGATAGTAGTTATTTGAAGCCTCAACTTCTAATGTACAGCTAAGCGATTTACATTGCTCTAAAGGCATCAAAACCGTAGTATGTGAGTCACTGAATGGCGAAAACACAAATCCACTTTCTGTAAAGTTTTGAGTTGAAAACAAAGTTTTTGTATTTTGAAGAAGACCATTAACACTGGAGTCGTTAGGCTTTCTGTAAGCGACAAAAGGCAAATTGCTTCGGAAATGATGTTCTAAATTTGAAAAGAAATCGTCTGAGCGCATTCTTATTTTTGTTTTGGAAGCGTAATAGTAGAAAGTTTGCAAACCGAGATCAATCTATCAGCATCATCTGTAATCCTAATATCTAATAATTGAGTTGTTCTTCCTTTATGAATAAACGTAGCTTTTGCATAAACATAACCTTCTCTTATACTTTTTAAGTGATTGGCAGTAATCTCTATACCACGGACAAAAAATTGTTCAGTATCAATAAAAATATGTGCAGCAAAACTACCAACACTTTCAGCTAAAGCGGCAGTTGCGCCTCCATGCAAAACGCCATCTGGCTGATGTACTTTTGGTGTGACTGGCATTCTTGCCACTAAAAAATCTTCGCCATAATCAACCATTTCAATAGAAAGTGTTTCCATTAAGGTATTTTTACTCACTAAATTGGCCTGAACTAATACCTCTTCTTTAGATTTTTGCATTGAATTACTGTATTTTTAAAGTCAATAACAAAAATACGAAATGAATTCTACTGAAAAAGAAATTTATTACACGATTAACAACAGTTATACGACATTAAATAAATTAACACAAACCACAAAAAATGTCTGGTTTGTTTGTCATGGTATGGGTTATTTAAGTCGGTACTTTATTCAGTATTTCAAAGGGTTGCCTTCTGATGAGAATTACATCATCGCACCTCAGGCACAAAGCAAGTTTTATCAATCACCAAAATTTAAACATGTTGGTGCCAGTTGGCTTACAAAGGAAAATACTAAAGTAGAAACCGAAAATGTGATGACATATTTTGATGCTATTTTTGAAAATGAATCCATTCCAAACGATAAAGCTCTGATTATTTTTGGGTATTCTCAAGGTGTAAGTGTGGCTATGAGATACCTTGCTAAACGGAAGCTTCAATGCAGTCAGCTTATCTTGCATTCTGGTGGTATTCCTAAAGAATTAACACCTAATGATTTTGAATTTTTGATCGCTAAGGTGACCTTAATTTATGGTACTGAAGATGAGTTTTTAAATGAAGAACGCATTCTGTATGAAACAAGAAGAGCTGAATCGCTTTTTGGTAATAATTTAAACATTATGCCGTTTGAAGGTAATCATGTCGTAAATGTGGAATTGATTGAAAAACTAGTGTTATCATAAAATTCCAGATACATCGGAATGATTTAAAAACTATGACTATACCAACCTTAGAAAACGAGCGCGTAAAATTGTCTGCTTTAACACTTGACAATTATCATCATCTGACGCAAATAGCTCAGGAAAAAGATTTGATTTACTATTCGCCAAGTGATATTTCCACTCCTGAGCAACTTAAAAATTATGTCGAAACAGCCTTGGATGGCTTTCAGAATAAGTCAATACTACCATTTATTATATATGATAAACTAAAGCAAAAGTATGCTGGAAGCACACGATTCGGATTAATTAACTGGAAAAATAAAGTATTACATATTGGATGGACATGGATGGGTCATGATTTTCAGGGATCCGGACTTAACACACACATGAAGTTTTTAATGCTTCGATATGCATTTGAAACGCTTGAGTTTGAAAAAGTAGAATTCAGAATTGATGAGCGTAATCAAAAATCCAGAAAAGCTGTTGAAAAATTAGGTGCTACACTTGAAGGTGTTTTGAGAAAAGACACCTTAATGAATGATGGTTTTAGACGAAACACCTGTTGTTATGGCATTTTAGAGGAAGAATGGGCAAATATTAAATCTTCTGCTTTTAAATCTTTTTAACTCGTCTTTTGAAGTGTTTTATTTTTTTCTTTTAAAATGGCTAATTGCTTTTCTAAAAACGTAATGACTTCTTCGGTTTTATAACTTGTTTTAGAAGCCATGTCTTTGAATTCTTTTTTTAAAGTTTCTTTCCCTGAAGCTGCTGCCTTAGACACATCGTCTTTTACCTCTTTTAAATCACTAGACAACTGATCCTTAATAGTTTTACCTTCTTTTTTCAGTTTGTCTCTTGTAACGCTTCCTTTTTCAGGTGCTAACAGAACTCCAGCTGCAGCTCCAATTAACACTCCCAGTACTAATGCTCCTTTGTGAATCATGACTATAAATTTATGATGTTAAACGTATTCAAAGTATTAGTATGTAAATTAACGTATTTGTTACAAACAATCTTTAAATCAGTAACTTAATAATCAAATATTAATACAATGTAAAGAAGAAACAAATAGAACAGTGATATTATTTCTATGACTTATAAACATTCAAAACATGCTAAAAAATCATCCTCAAATTCTATATCATCTGAACCTTTCAATACATTTTGAACCAAGCCTTGTTTATCTATTTCAAATTTAAATTGTTTAGCATACTTAACAAGATCATTTCTTCTATGCTTAATTTTATCTGTTATGTCATCTTTGCTGAGCTCTGCAATGGTTTTTGGCCAGCTATTCATGCTCTCTTCAATAACTGAATCTGTAAGTAAATGCTGTAAATCTTTTGCTTCAGAAATAAATACGTCTTCAGGTGTATTCCACAGAAAATAGCGATCAAAAGGGTACACCAGACCTTCCATAAAATCAATATCTGTTTTAAATGGTCTTAATTCAGGTATAACAAGTTCATTTGATAAAATTGAAGGAATAAGTCCTTCAGGATTAAAAAAAGCATTGTCTCTATCTCCTGCTATAGGAATTGCTACATAGTGATTTTCTGATTTTTGAACTGCCCAACCCCATTGTTTGGCATGTCGATCCCAATCACCAATAACAAAATCAAAAAGTCGAGCTCTTATTAAAGCACTTTTATCGATTGACAATTGTTGCTTCAATTTTAGTTTCATTTCCTGTAATGCTTCGGTATCAACCAATGTTTCTATATTCTCAAGAGAGGTCCAGTTAACATCGCCTTCAGTTTCATATTCTAAAAGGTAAAGCCGATTACCATAGGTCTCATTATAAACTTCCAAACGGTCTTGTTTTGGAACAAAAACCAATTTCGGATTGGTATTAATAATACCTGCACTATCAGATAATTTTGAAACAACCAAAGCTGCATAAGGATGTTGTGCCGAAATACCGTCAACCACGATATTTTCAAGGCCTAAGGTTTTTGCAAATTTTGGAATTAAGGGTTTTGGATCTTTGTTTACACTTCGCAGGCTGTATTCTGTACCGTTTTCAGACTTTAATCGCAGAGAATGGGTTTGTTTTCCTCCGCCTTCTTTTACAATGGTCATTCCGCCATAAAGGGTGTCTAAAAACACAATAGGAACCATGACTGGCGTTGACCATACATCCCGATACTGACTTCCCTGAATCATTATCTTTATATCATCTGCTGTGTACAATGTACTTGCAGCAACCAGCACAGAATCGTGGGCTTTAAAATTAATGCTGTCAACAGATTTAATATTTAATATAACACATGGCTGAAATGTTTTTGAAGTACTTGATACCGACCAATAAATAAATATGATTAGTGCGAGTAAAATACCAAATAAAAGATAATACAATCGTTTCATGAAGAGTTTTGTTATGATAACAAAAGTAACATAAAATAAGAGGTTTTGTTAATCCATAAGCAGAGAGGATTAACTTATATACTTGATCAATTTACCAGGTTTGAAACAATGTCTTTTACAGGTAAAATGTCTTTGGTATGTTCAATACTTGGACCAGCAACCCAAACCGTTTTGTATGTTGCTTGTTTAGCAGCTTTCTCTGTCGCTTTCATTCCAATTGAAAAACGCACCATTTTTACCCATTTTTTTAGTTTACGGTTTTTATTCAACAGATTTTCCAACCAGGTTGCTTTGGTTCCTATTTTCTGAACATAAGGCGTATTAATTACTGTACAAGGTGTTCCTGAAATTCGTTCGGTCATCACAATATCATCAGCACCATAATCGACACAAGCCTGCTTGTAATCGTCTGTAACTCCAGCTTCAACTGAAGCGATAAACGGACTCCCAACTGAGACACCTTCAGCACCATAGCTCAGCATTTTATCAATATCAGCTTTACAGCCAACACCTCCAGCAGAAATAACAGGAATCGATATGTTTTCATTCAAAAGTTTAATCAAGTCTTCAGGAGATAAATTTCCTCGATGTCCACCAGCTTCATTATTCACTGCAATGGCTGCATCTGCACCTAAACTTTCAACTTTCTTAGCAAATTTTAAATCCGTTACATCACAAAACACCTTAATTCCAGCAGCATGCGCCTGTTTTATAGTTTCTTCAGGACTTCCTAAAGAGGTAATGATAAAATCACAGCCTTCTTCACAAAGCACCTCTAACTGACCTTTATATTTAATATTAGATTTATTCACTATTAAATTAAACCCGAAAGAACCACCTTCTACTTTAGCGGCTTTTAAATCTCTAATTGCTGCTCTTAATTCATCAAGTGTTCTGTAATTTAAAGCAGGAATACAGCCAGCAATGCCAGCATTCATTGCTTCCTTAACCATAGCCACATTGGAAACTAAAAACATTGGAGCCTGAATAATTGGATGCTTGATGTTTAAAAGTTGAGTGAGTTTTGTAGATGACATGCGTATGTTTTTTGTAAAGATATGAAAAATACTATGCGTGCATAATTTTTTATGATTCAATATTGTTCTTCTGAAACTACTGAAAAAGACCTGTTAAATGCATTATGATCTATTAAATTTTTGCTGTTTCACTATTACATAAGCGATAAGCATATTTGGAATCCAGCATAGCCATGCTACAATGCGATAGGCCGTTATAAAATCTTGCAAAACCGCAGTTAATATTGGCAACCAGATTCTTAACGTTACCGCAGCGAAACATGCAGCATAACTATAGGTCATATATTTCTGATGTTTGCTTATGCTTCTGTTTTTAATTTCTAAAAAAGCTCTGATTGTAGTATATAGCCAAATGATTGCCAGAAAAGAAAATCCGAGTGAGGCTATAATTCCACCAGTAGCAAAGTAAGCAATATACAATCCAGCAAATCCACTAAATAAAACAGAAATCAAATAGACTTTTCCTAAATTGCGATGCAAGTTTATATTCTTCGTTCGAAGCGCTTTATTAAACTGGGTCCAACCGATTAAAAGTGCCAGGCCTCCAAGTGAAATATGTGCATAAAAGCCAATATTCCAGAGTCCGTTGTTTAATAGTAAATCGCTTTTTGAATTAAGAATTCCGAGTTTTGAATCGCTTATAAAATACATTAAAGGGTATAAGCCAATTACAACACATAAAGCCGCAAAAAATATAAAACCCAATTTTTTAGTCATTCTAAAAATTATATAGCATTGTCAATAATATGTTGTACACATTCCGGATTTAAAAGTGTACTTGTATCTCCTAAATTACTAATATCTTTTTCTGCAATCTTACGTAAGATCCGACGCATAATTTTACCACTACGTGTTTTTGGCAACCCTTCAGTAAACTGAATCTTATCCAGCTTTGCTATTGGACCAATTTGTTCTGTGATGATCTGGTTGATTTCTTTTTTCAGATTATCATGATTCCGGCTTTCTCCTGTTTCTTTAAGCGTGACATAACCATAGAGTGCATTTCCTTTAATGTCGTGAGAAAAACCAACAATAGCACTCTCAGATACAGCTGGATGTTCGTTAATGGCATCTTCTATTGGAGCAGTTCCTAAATTATGACCAGAAACGATAATGACATCATCTACCCGACCAGTTATTCTGTAGTATCCAACTTCATCCCTTAAAGCGCCATCACC
>JAAEZL010000060.1:9329-18603 GCA_018222875.1 Algicola sp. | reverse complement strand
GTATGTAGGTGTTTCAGTAACATCACTAATTGATTTTCGGGCTGCTATCTGAAGTGACGACTTTTCACTCAATGGAATATCGGCAAACCCATTAGCATCAATAAAATTAACACCTAAACTTCCTTTAAATGTATCATTAATTTCTGAACTCGTTTCCATAGAAATAGTACCCGAAACACCATCGGTAAGTGACACTTTCGTTCCGTTTTTTAATACATTGACTTGTTGTGTAATCTGTGGATTAAACATAGAAATCAATCCAAAAAAATGTCCAGACTGATACATTTTTATTCCATCCCAAAGGATAAGGTTCTGATCATGACTTCCTGCCCTAATATTAATATTTGAAACGGTTTCATTATGACTTTGAATTCCTGGAATAGCCTGAACTGCCTGTAAAACATCAGTATCAATTAATCCTGGAAGAATATCAAAAGTTGTGAAATCAATTTGATACGATCCGTTGTTTAGTTTATTAATTCCTTTGACGATGTATTCAGATAAAACAACTTCAGATAATTGCTGCAACTCAAAAATGTCTTTTTTAAAACGAACCAAAATGTAGGTTCCATTTAAATTTTCAAATAAAAATGGCGTATTCATCTCAAGATACAGCAGCATTTCTTCCAGTTTCAAGGTTTCAGAAGGTGGGACAACTGTAATGTCTTCTAATAAATCTTCAGCAAAATTAAACTGAATCTTATATTGTTCCTGAAGGGTTAAAAACACATCAGTTAGTGGCAATCTGTCTGGAGTCTCCTGAGCATATATTTCAAAAGAAAAAAGAAAAAAAAGAATGTATATAAAGTATGGCTTATTCTTTATTCCCATAAATTATAACGTCATTAGTTTCATTGGTTTTATAGTTTAAACCCATTGGTTGCGTGACTGAAAGCAACGCATTTTCAATATTATTGTACTCAAATCCACCTGTAAACAAACGGTCTTCATTTACCTGTTCTACTATAATTTTAATGTCGTATTGTCGTTGTAATTCAGCTATTACAGCTTTTAAAGGAATGGCTTTAAAACGGCTTTGGTTTTGAGTCCATTCAGGTTGACTTACTGTAGTTCTGTCTTGGCTAAACTCGTTATTTAATAGTCTAAATGTATCTCCAGCTAATAATGTTTCTGAGTAATTTCCAGATGAAACCTTAACGATACCTTCAAAACATTGTACTTCAAAATAATCGTCGCGTTGCTTCACGTTAAACTCTGTACCAACAACAGTTACCAAACCTTGAGCTGTTTTTACTTCAAAGATATTCCCTTTAGCAACTTTAAAATAAGCTTCGCCCTTAAGATGCAATTGTCTGTGGTTTTTCCAGTCTTTTTCACTGTAGGTCAACTCAGATCCTGCATTTAAAGTCACTTTAGATTGATCTGGAAGTTCGGTTGTAACTTGTTGACTAACTAATGTTTGAACAACGATTTGATTTGTGTTGAAAAATGTAAAATAGATACCTAATGTAATGATGACAATACTGGCAATTTTCAATAATGGCTTCAACCAGTTTATCTGCTTTGTCTTCTGTTTCTCTTCATGATAAGCAGACTGCAAATCTTTAAATGCATTTGGTTTTGAAAAATTAGAAGCCCTGAATTGTTTAGCACCATTAGTAATAGACTGATTCAAATCAAAGTCTTCTCCTTGCTCGAATGCTTTTTTTTGGGCAGGAGTTAACTCATCATTTAACCATTTTTTGATTAGATCTTCTTTATTCATAAACTGATGTACTATTTATATAACAACTTCAATTGTATTTCTCCTGATTATTTTATTTTAAAGCCTTCAAGTTCCTTTTTTAAAATACTGAAAGCACTATAAATTCTGTATTCAACAACTTTTTGTGTTACACCTAATAATTCTGCAATCTCGCTATGTTTCTTTCCTTCTGCTTTATTTAATAAAAACGCAACGCGCTGTTCTTCACTTAAACTTGCAAGCACACCTTTATAACGCTCATAAAACTGTTCTTCTTCTAAAAGAAACTCTGGAGTTTCATTGGTATGAGATTTAGGCTTTACTTTTTGGTGGTTAAGTACAACTTGATGATGTTTGATATCGTTCAGAACCATATTATTGGCAACTGTAAACAAAAATGATTTTGCTTTACTTAAAGTCACATTCTTACAATTATCCCAAAGCTTTATAAAAGCTTCTTGTGTTTTATCCTTCGGATCGAATTGTGAACCATACTTATAGTATAAAAAATCATGCACATCTTTTGAATATGCATTATAGACGTGCTCAAAAACTTTGGCTTCACAGATATTCTCTCTAAGATCTTTTGACAAGGTTTGTATTTTAATTTTTTAAAGGTATATAAATATTTTATTATTCTTTTTCAGGAGTTTTTAAACTTAAGTTGTTATATATTAAAAGCATTACAATTTTTAGAAATGCATCATCATGAATACATCTTTTAAAATCATTTTCGTTTTTTCATTCTGCTTTGCAGTTGTACTTACATCTTGCAGAAAAGAAGAAACTGAATTTATTGAAACACCTCATGAAGATACTTTAGAGCCCAACTCCTCTATTGCTAATTTAATGCTTCGCACAGTTACTAATGATGGTTCTCACGATAATATCTTAGATGCTGCCAACTGCTTCAATTTAAAGTTTCCAGTTACTGTTACCGCAAATTCTACTGAAGTTATTATTAACAATGAGACAGATTATGATAAAGTTGAATCAATTTTTGATGAAGAATATGACGATGTAAATGACTTACAAATAGCTTTTCCTGTAACAATTATACAAAGTGATTATTCTGAAGTTGTGATTAATTCTAATAGTGAGTTAAGTGATTTTGCTGCAAATTGTAATGGTGAAAACAGTATAGACGATGATATAGAATGTGTAGATTTCATCTATCCTATTTCTGCTTCAGTATTCAATACTAATACTGAAATTTTATTTACAGAAGTATTCACAAGTGACAAAGAGGTGTACAGCTTTATTAAAGCTATTTCACCTGAAGATATTGTTTCTGTAAATTTTCCTGTTACCATAGAACTTACTGATGCGACTCAGATGCAAATCAATTCGATGTTAGAATTAGAAACCAGTATTGAAAACCATCAGAATGACTGTGATGAAGATGACGATTATGATTTTGACGATGATGACTGTAACCATTGTACTCAAGAATTAGTTACTGAGTACTTAACGGGTTGTCAAGATTGGTATGTAGATAAATTAAAGAGAGAAAGTACAGATTATAATTCCGTTTATGAAGGTTATAACTTCAACTTTTTCGTTGATGGAACTGTTTCCGTGTATTGGAATTCAATTACTGTTTATGGAACATGGTCAACAATGGGAACAGCAAATAACATGACAGTAATTATTGATATTCCAGCATTGACATTATGCAATAATAACTGGCAATTACAAGAAATTAATACTAATACTGGGTTAACAAAATTTGATTTAATACTTGATTTAGATGACAGATTACGCTACAGAAACAGTTGTAATTAATACACCATATTATGAAAAAGAAAAATTGGGTTAGTCATTAATAATTAGGGACTTAAAATAGTTAAAATAAAACTGCTTTGATCTTAAAATATTGAAGCAGTTTATGCCCAAACTAAAAATTATAACGATGCGAAAGCGAATCAGTATTCTAATTGTTTTAGTAATTGCTTTGATTATTGGTTATAGTTATATCAATCAAAGTCACAGAGATATAGAAAATGAAAATGCAGAGTATAATTTGGATGCAATTGATATAGCATCAAATTTTTCTGAAAACGCAAGACTGGCAGAAACCAAATATCAAAATACAACAATTGAAGTTAGGGGAAACATTACAGAAGTAAGCTCAAATTCAATCACCTTAGATGATAAAGTATTTTGTCAGTTTACTAAGGCTATAGAAACAACATTGAAAAACAATACGACAGTAAAAATAAAAGGACGAGTAATTGGCTATGATGACTTACTGGAACAGGTAAAGTTAGATCAATGCTCAATAAATTAAAAATCAAGTATTAACCAAAACAATTACATATTATGAAAACAAATTACATTTTAAACTTTTTATTAGCCATTGCTATTTTTACTATGGCTTCACAAACTTCAGATGCCCAAATTAGGATTGTTGAAGTAGATCCAGCAACCGAAACCGTTAAATTACATAACTATGGAGCAACAACGGTAGATGTCTCAAGCTATTGGTTTTGTAACTTATTTGCTTACACACAAGTAAGTGATGGCACGCTTGTAAGTGGATCAACCAACTTAGCAGCAGGAGCTGATCTTGTTGTTATAATGGCTGCTGCTCTAAATGATACAGCATCAGATTTAGGATTATACCAATCACCTTCATTTGGTTCCAGTACAGCCATGTTAGATTTCACACAATGGGGAAGCGGAGGAAACGGAAGAGAAAATGTTGCTGTAACTAAAGGAATCTGGACAGCTGGAACTTTTATTAATGTCTCTCCTCCTTATGAGTATAATGGAGATGGAAACCAAAACGGGTTTCAGTTCTGGGATACTTTATTAGGAATTAATGATTTCAATCTTGGACTTAATTTAAAATTACATCCAAATCCATCTGATGCTGTGTTGAATATATCAATGCAAGACAATGTAGCCAATTTAGATGTTCAAATGTATGATATCCTTGGAAAACTAGTGTTCAAGCAAACAATCAATACTGCTGATTTAAGTCAAATTGATGTATCTGAATTGAAAGAAGGCTTATATCTAATTAAGTTTACTATTGGTGATAAAACCGAAACCAAACGTTTCATCAAAAACTAAAATCTAAATAAGATTTTAAGTACATAACTCAGAGTTTTAATCTAATTAAACCTACAATAGTTATTCTAAATTGTTAGGAGGTGGAATGCTATGTTCAAAAACTAACTATTTAAGTAACACTCATTAATTTTTTAATCTATTAATTATGAAAAAATTTCTTTTCATGTGTCTCTGTGCACCATTGTTAGCGATTGCTCAGGATGATTTATTAGGTGAAATTGATATAGATACCATCAACAATCAATATACATCTGCAGCTTTTAAAGGTTTAAAGATTGTCAATTTTGAATCCACTAAATTGGTAGCAAAAAAAGATTTTACTTTTATTGTTTCACACCGATTTGGAAGTGTAGAAAATGGTTTTGATAGTTTTTTCGGCCTTGATGATGCTGTGACTCGCTTGAATTTTGTTTATGGAGTTTCAGATGCTTTAAACTTTGGAGTATCCAGGAGTTCTTTTCAGAAAATATATGAAGCTTCAGCCAAATACAGACTATTGAGGCAACAGGAAAACGGATTTCCGTTTACCATTGTAGGTTTTAATTCCATTTTAGTAAATACATCTTTAGAAAAAGCCAATCTACCTAAATTAAAATTTAGAGACCGACTCGGTTATACTGTGCAATTGCTCATTTCCAGAAAAGTAAATACAAATCTTTCATTAGAAATAGCTCCAACATTTTTCCATGACAATTATGTTCAACTCAATAACCAAAACAACTCGCAGTTTGCTTTAGGAGGAGGTTTCAGATACAAAATAACCAAACGATGGTCATTTAACGCTGATTATGGTTTACACCTCAACAGAGCTGATAATTCCCCATTCAGAAATCCATTATCGATAGGTATGGACTTAGAAACTGGAGGTCATGTTTTTCAAATGCACTTTTCAAATGCACAAGCAATGAATACCAACGGTTTTTTAGGTCAAGCTACAGGAAACTGGAGTGATGGAAACATCTATTTCGGATTTAATTTAAGTCGTGTATTTTAAAACATAAGATTATGAAACACCAATTTATATACTGTCTCTTTGCTTTATTGTTTAGCTACAATTGCTCAAATGTAAGTGAAGACGATTTAATCGATTCAACACCAATAGTTGAAGTTGTTACGTATCAATCTCATGTTAAATCCATAATAGACAATAACTGTATTTCGTGCCATAGCAATCCTCCTGTAAATGGAGCTCCAATAGCATTAACAACTTATGACGAGGTCAAAAGTGCCATTGAAAATAATGATTTAATAAGTCGGATATCATCAGATGATCTAAGCTTTGTAATGCCATTTGGTGGCCCTCGCCTTCCACAAAATTTGATAGATATCGTCATTCAATGGGAAGCAGACGGATTATTAGAAAACTAGTTAAACAATTAAGAATATAAAAATGAAAACAATATCTATTTTATTACTCCTTATATGTTCAAGTACCTTGGCACAAAGCAAGTTTATCACTAAAACAGGTGTCATTAATTTTGAAGCTTCTGTTCCGTCGTTTGAAGAAGTATCAGCCACAAACGAGTCAGTCACTGCAATTGTAAATACCGAAAACGGTGAAATCGCTGCATTAGCCTTGGTAAAAGGATTTCGGTTTAAAAACGCTTTGATGGAAGAACATTTTAATGAAAATTATGCTGAATCTGATAAGTTTCCTAAAGCGACTTTTAAAGGGAAATTAGTAGATTTCAGTTTAGAAAAAAATGAGACCACTTACCTTCTCAACGGAGAAATATCGTTTCACGGAAAAACAATAGCAATTCAAAACGTAATAGTTAAAGCCTCAATTCATGTAGATAAGATTATATTGACTGGTGAGTTTATAACTAAAGCATCCGATTTTGATATTGAAATTCCTAAAATTGTAAGGAATAAAATTACTGAAGATATCACGATTACATTTCAATTTGAAATGATTCAAAAATAAAAAACCATCAGTACAAACTGATGGTTTTAATATATATGTTTGAATATGTTATTGTTTCACAAAACGTTTTGTCTGCGTCGTATTATCAGAAGAGATTCTTATAATATAAACTCCGCTATTCCAGTTAGAAACATCTACAGACGTTGATGTTAATGCATCAATAGATTTTGAATACACTTTTTTACCTAAAACATCATATACAGAAATAGAGGCATTCTTAGAGTTTTGAGGTAAATATACATTTAACTTTGATGTTGCTGGGTTTGGCGAAATTGAAAATTCATCAGTAGAAACTATCTCATTTGTACTTAACGTCGTTGATGCAGTAATATCATTTAAATCCATAACTCGCAATCCAGACTCACCAATCCATGATGCATTAGGGTTACTTAAAATTCGCATTTCAACAACGCTAGATAAGACTTGTGATGGTGTTAAACCAGAACCTCCAGGCAATACTGTAAAATCTGAAGGTTGAATAGGAACAGTAACTTCCTGCCATCCTGAACCCGCTGTTATAACAATTGGATTTGTTGTTACCATTTGCGTCACAGGAAATGAATTTGAATCTTGATCTGCTAAACCTATCCTCAAATTAATATCTCCAGAAGTAGCTCTAATATCCATTTTAACCGCAACGACACCTTGTCCTGAAAAATCTCCAGACCATTGTGCATTTCGTGTATAAATAATACATTTACTACCACCACCATTACTTGATCCTGTCGTTGTGTAACTAAAATACCCATCACCAGCTCCATCAGGTCCTCCATCAGCAGGCGTTGTGATTAATATATCAGCAAGTGTAGGACTACCAATAGTCCAGCCTTGTGGTGTATTATCTTCAAAACCATCTACCTGATTAGCAACGATTTGAGCGAAGCTAACCGAAGACATTAAAGATAAAGAAAGTATAAGTAGTTTTATATTCATAGTATCACTTTTATATGGCTAAATTAGTAATTTTTAGTTAACTAGACCATGCTGTTTATCGAAAAAATAGATTATTTGCTCAAATACATCTTTCTTCTTGAATATAGATTGTAAAATTCATCATCTTTAAGACTATCAATAAACAAGATACTTTCACCTGTACTCTTCATTTCCGGACCTAATTTCTTATTCACGTTAGGAAATTTATTAAACGAAAATACGGGTTGTTTTATAGCGTAACCTTCTAATTGAGGGTTAAAATCAAAATCTGTTACTTTTTTCTCTCCAAGCATTACTTTTGTTGCATAGTTTACGTAAGGTTCTCCGTACGCTTTTGCAATAAAAGGCACTGTTCTGGATGCTCTTGGATTGGCTTCAATGATATATACCATATCGTCTTTAATAGCAAATTGAATATTAATTAATCCAACGGTATTTAATGCCAGAGCAATCTTTTTAGTGTGATCTTTAATTTGCTGCATTACAAACTCACCAAGATTAAAAGGAGGTAATGTTGCATTACTATCTCCAGAATGAATTCCACAAGGCTCGATATGTTCCATGATACCAATGATATAGACATTTTCTCCATCACAAATCGCATCTGCTTCAGCTTCAATAGCACCATCGAGATAGTGGTCTAGAAGCAGTTGATTTCCTGGCATTCTTCGGAGCAAATCAACAACATGTTCTTCAAGTTCTTCTTTATTTATCACAATTTTCATGCCTTGACCTCCAAGAACATAAGATGGTCTTACAAGAATTGGAAAATCTAACACATCAGCAATTGCTGAAGCTTCATCTGCTGTTGTAGCAATGTCGAATTGTGGATAAGGAATATCATTTTCCTTCAAAAGGTTAGAAAAACGTCCTCTGTCTTCAGCTAAATCCAGAGATTCATAAGTAGTACCAATAATTTTAATACCATAGCGATCTAATTTTTCAGCTAATTTCAAGGCCGTTTGACCACCTAACTGAACAATTGCTCCTTCAGGTTTTTCATGACGAATAATATCGTAAATATGTTCCCAGAACACTGGCTCGAAATATAATTTATCTGAAATATCGAAATCGGTAGAAACTGTTTCAGGATTACAGTTAATCATGATGGTTTCATAACCACATTCCGAAGCTGCTAAAACACCATGAACACAGCAGTAATCAAACTCAATCCCTTGTCCGATGCGGTTTGGACCAGAACCTAAAACAATGATTTTTTTCTTATCTGAAACCTTACTTTCATTGGCAGAAAATTTATTTCCATCAGGAGTTTCCACCTCATTTTCAAACGTAGAATAATAATAAGGTGTTTGTGCTTTAAATTCGGCTGCACAGGTGTCTACTAATTTATAAACGCGATTAATATTAAACTCATCACGTTTGTTATAGACTTGACTTTCCAGACATTTTAACATGTGAGCAATTTGTCGGTCACCATACCCTTTTTGTTTAGCCTCTAACAATAGTTCTCGTTCAATAGTATCGATAGTAAACTTTGAAATCTCTTTTTCTAATTCGTGTAATTCTTCATATTGTTTTAAGAACCACATGTCAATTTTAGTAATTTCGTGGATTCTACTCAACGGAATTCCCATTTGAATGGCGTCATAAATAGCAAACACACGATCCCA
>JAAEZL010000060.1:7371-9319 GCA_018222875.1 Algicola sp. | reverse complement strand
ACTTATCAATAATTTGCTGATAATCTGTGTAGCCTTTTCCGTCAGCTCCCAACCCGTTTCGTTTAATTTCGAGAGATTGTGTCGCTTTATGAAGTGCTTCCTGAAACGAGCGACCGATAGCCATCACTTCTCCAACAGCCTTCATCTGAAGTCCTAATCGACGATCTGAGCCTTCAAATTTATCGAAATTCCAGCGTGGGATTTTAACAACCACATAATCTAAGGTTGGTTCAAACAATGCTGAAGTAGAGCCTGTAATCTGGTTACTTAATTCGTCTAATGTGTAACCAACCGCTAATTTAGCAGCTACTTTTGCAATTGGATAACCTGTAGCTTTGCTCGCTAATGCAGACGAACGAGACACACGTGGATTAATTTCAATGGCGATAATATCTTCATTTTCATCAGGACTAACCGCAAATTGTACATTACAACCTCCAGCAAAATCACCAATACTTCGCATCATATGAATTGCCATATCACGCATTTTCTGATAGGTTTTATCAGAAAGTGTCATCGCAGGAGCAACTGTAATCGAATCTCCTGTATGGATTCCCATAGGATCCATATTTTCAATAGCACAAATGATAACGACATTATCGTTTTTATCTCTTAATAACTCTAATTCATATTCTTTCCAACCAATTAAAGCTTTATCAATCATCACCTCATGAATTGGAGATGTCTCTAATCCACGCGTTAATAATTCATCAAATTCTTCCTCTTTATAAACAAACGAAGCTCCAGCTCCACCCAGAGTATAACTCGCTCTAATCACTAATGGAAAACCAAATTCCTGAGCAATTTCTTTTCCTTTTAAATATGAATTTGCCGTTGCCTGAGGTGCCATGCCAACACCAATTTTAAGCATCAATTCTCTAAATTGTTCTCTGTCTTCAGTAATATTAATGGCATCAATATCAACCCCTATAATATCAACATTAAAATCTTCCCAAATCCCTTTTTCATCAGCTTCAATACACAAATTTAAAGCTGTTTGTCCTCCCATAGTAGGCAGAACTGCATCAATTTGCGGATGCTCTTTTAAAACTTTAATAATCGACTTCGTGGTTAAAGGTAACAGATATACATGGTCTGCCATAGTAGGATCTGTCATAATAGTAGCTGGATTAGAATTGATAAGGATTGTTTCAATTCCATCTTCGCGAAGTGATCGCAACGCTTGTGTTCCAGAATAATCAAATTCGCAGGCTTGTCCGATAATTATAGGACCAGAACCAATAATAAGGATAGATTTTAATTTTTCGTTTTTAGGCATGTCAATTTTTTTTTATAGTTGCAAAAATAGGTAACAGTTAGGTACAAAAAAAGGTGTTACACCTAAGCAACACCTTAAAATATTAACAATTGTTAATCATTATCTTTTATGTCTAGTTTCAGATGATACAGACAATTTCTTTCTTCCTTTAGCTCTTCTACGTGCTAAAACTTTTCTTCCGTTTACAGAAGCCATTCTTTCTCTAAAACCGTGCTTATTTCTTCTCTTTCTTTTTGACGGCTGAAACGTTCTTTTTGGCATTGTCTTATATTTTTAAAAACTAATATTCTTTTTAATTGTTCTAAGCTGTTCTCAAAACTGCGTGCAAATATACAAAGAGTTTTTAGTTTGCCAAACGGAATATTAAAAATATTTACAATTGTTTTTATTAACTTTGCAGCCTAAATTTTAAATTGAAAAAATGTTCAACAAAAACATAAAATTAGTTATTGCTTTTTTAATAATCGCCTACGCTATATACGAATTTACTGAAGGCTATATAGGTAATGGCATCATGTATATATTACTGGCACTCATTTTTGTATTTCTATATTTTAAGAACGAATTTATCTTACTTGCCTTTTTAAAATTAAGAAAGCAGGATTTTGAAGGCGCGAAAAACTGGTTGAACAAGATTAAAAACCCGTCCAGTGCTTTAGTAAAGAAACA
>JAAEZL010000060.1:0-7361 GCA_018222875.1 Algicola sp. | reverse complement strand
GGTTACTATTATTACCTTCATGGCATCATGGTTTCTCAAACCGATATGAATGCTGCTGAAAAACACTTCAAAAAAGCTATTGGACTTGGTTTGTCGATGGATCATGATTTGGCTATGGCTAAACTAAATTTGGCTGGAATTGCGTTTAGTAAACGTCGTCCTCAGGAAGCTCAAAAATTACTGGCTGAAGCTCAAAAACTCGATAAAAGAGATATGCTCGCTGACCAGATTAAAATGTTTAAGCAGCAAATGAAAAAGACCAGTATTCCAAAGCAACATTATGGTCAACCAACCTCTTCTCGTCAAAACAGACGAAGCAGACGTTAATTTCTTTACAATAATGGCGACCAAAGTCTGGCAAAAGACTCTTTAAATTTTGAGAATTTAGAACGCTTTTTCCATGATTCGTAATCGATACAATCACTATCTTTAAGGTCTTCTAAAAAGTGGCTCTTTAATAATTCGCTTTCATTTTTATTGTAAATTAAAGCGTTGATTTCAAAATTAATATTAAAGCTCCTGTTATCAAGATTACATGTACCAATCGTTGAGAACACATCATCAACTACCATGGTTTTGGCATGAATAAATCCTTTTTTGTAACGATATACTTCAATTCCAGCTTCCAGTAAATTATTTATATACGAGTTTGTGGCATTTTCGGCTACCCAAGAATCTGAATCCTTTGGAATGAGGAGTTTTACTTCAACACCTACTTTGGATGCAATTTGTAATGCGGTTATAATTTGAGGGTTTGGAATAAAGTATGGTGTTGTTAAATAAATATAATTTTCAGCATTATTTATCGCTGTCAAAATAGCTTCCATAATATTTGCCCAGTTCGTATCTGGACCGCTTGCAGCAATTTGAACAGCAACATTCCCTTCAGAATTTACTTCAGGAAAATACATCTTCTTAATCTCTAAAGGCGCATCAGTAACAAATTTCCATGTTGTTAAAAAATGAAACTGAATGACTTTAACGGCTTCTCCATGAATTCTCAAATGGGTATCTCTCCAGTATCTTCCTTTTTTAGAATTGTTAACGTAATTGTCTGAAATGTTTATTCCTCCCAGATAACCAACAGTTCCATCAATGATTGCAATTTTTCTGTGGTTTCGGTAATTAGACTTACCTGTTAGGCTTGAAAATAACACAGGCATAAACGGAAAATGTTCTACACCACACTCATCAAGCTGATGTTTCATAGTTGAAGACAGGTTACTTCCAACGTCATCATAACTAAGTTTTACCTCAATACCAGCTTTAGCCTTTTCTGAAATTATGTCAAGCAGCTCTGTACCTATGACATCATCTTTAATGATATAATATTCTAAATGAATATATTGCTTTGCTTGTTTTAAATCTTCGAGTAAACGCTCAAATTTAACTTCTCCATTTTTAAGAATTTCAACTGAATTATTTAAGGTTAATGGAGATTTATCGCTCGCTTTGAGTAGTTTAATGAGTTTGACTTTATCATCTAAATCAATACTGATATTATCAAATTTTTTCTCTTCAACACGCAAGTTATCACCAACAGATTTAATGATTTTTGTATTTGCAATGTCTTTTCTATTGAAAATTTTACTCTTCCTGTATTCTTGTCCGAAAAGGTAATACACAATCAGACCAAAGAAAGGAAAGAACACTAAAACCATGATGTAAGCCACAGTTTTAGATGGATTTATATTCTTAAGGATAATCGTAATTACGGCAGAAACTGCTAGTAAATAATTGACTACTAACAGGATATACCAATAATTATTTTCTAAAAATTCTATCATTTAAGGTTTTACAGAATAGTAGCCATCTTTAGGTATTTCGATATTATATTTTTTTCTTGATCTGTTGTTTAAATGTGGTTCTCTTAACCAAGGATTGTGTAGCTTCAATATTTTGTAGTTGATTCCAAACGTTTTGGCAAACTTAGAAAAATCAGTTACTACTGTATCAACTTCAACCTTATATGTAGGCACAGTCGTGTATAAATCATCGGCTTTAAAGTTGAACCCATAAGTATCAGGATGGTTCAGAATTTCTTTTAAAGCCACTATTCTAAAAAGGTATCTACCTGTTTCCTCTCCAAGCAATAAGTCATAATAATCTGTCACACCTTGCTCTTCAAGACGTCTGGAAACTCCAGCGTTTCCAGCATTATATGCAGCTGCAGCTAAAGTCCATGATCCTAATTGCTCTTTGGCTTTCAATAAATATTTGCAAGCGACTTCTGTTGACATTTCCAAATGGTAGCGTTCATCAACATTATCATTAATTTCGAGACCATTCTCTCTTCCTGTTGTTGGCATAATTTGCCACACACCTCTTGCTCCTGCTGGTGATACTGCGTTCGTAAGTCCGCTCTCAATCACTGCCAAATATTTAAAATCATCAGGAATACCATTCTTTTTCAGAATAGGCTCAATAATTGGAAAATACTTCGCTGCACGCTTAAACATTAAGAGTCCGTTAGACTGCCAGTAAGTATTAACCAGCAACTCTCTATCCATTCGTTCTAAAATATCCGGATTATTTAAAGGCACAGCTTCACCTGCAAAATCTAAAGACTCAGGAACAGATAATGCATAAACATTATAGCTGTTTTGAGGTCTGGTATTTTCTTTAGTTTTAGATTCATCTGAAGTTTCAGTCTCAGTAGGTGCTTTTTGCATGGCAAAAATGAACAGTCCAGATACTGCTATTAAACCAATTGTTGCTAATATATTTTTAATTGTCTTCATCATTTCTTTTTTTATAAATGTATAAAATATTGTGTTCCCTTTCAAGCCTCATCTAAGATAAGTTTTGGTAAGTTTTCATTAAACCATTTGTACTTATTAATAACCATAATATGAGTGCCACCTTTAATAATAATGCAATTACCATGACACGAATGTGTAAAAATAGCATCTTTATCACCATGAATATAGATCGCGTCAGGATTAGGTTCTTCCTGATCCCACTCGATAACATTTTCAATAGCCCAGTCTAAATAACGTGTATCACTTACTGAAAGGTATTTTTTATAGAGTTCAACACGTTTAGTAACGGTTTCACCAAAAGCATATTTTGCGAGAAAATCAATATTGCTTACCAGTTGCGTGGGTAAAATCTTGTACGCTTTGGTAAGCTTCATGAGTTTCATTCGCTTTGGTAATTCATGCTTAGACTTGATACTTGAGACTACAAAAAGTTTTCTAAGCGACATGTATTTACTCATTTCCTGAACAAGTATTCCTCCAAAAGAAACACCTAATAAAACAACGTTATCGTGTTCAATTTTAGCAATCATTCGTTTAGCATAAGACTCTAAAGATTCCTTGGGTTCTGGCATGATCCATTCAAGCCAATGGATTTGAAACTGATCCTCTGGCAACTTGATATGTTCAAAAATTGTTGGATTAGCAGCCATACCAGGCATGAGGTAAATATGTATGATCTCTTTAGGCATAAGTATTTAAAAATCAGTTCTTTTTAATATCTCTTAATTTTTTTGTAAATTTGTACTACAAAACTATATAAAACTATAGTTTCTACCCTACCAACCATTGAATTAAATACGAATTATTATGATTGATGCAGCAGAACTGACTGACAATGATTTTTTACGTCAATTTGAACTTAAGGTTGATGACGAACTTGCCAAAATTGAATACGCTCTTCAGGATCGCAAAATTTTCTTAACAAAACTTATTATTCCAGACACCATCAAATCTGAAGGTTTTGAAGAAGAGTTTTTAACTTTAGTCTTCGAGAATATTGCTGAACGCAACATTAGCGTGGTACCGACAAGTCCTGAAATTGCTAAGTTTATCAGAAGACACCGAAAATACAAAAAGATGTTACCTGTTGGAATTAGAATTTAATTTCATGCGATTAAAAATTACAGGAAAAGCCGAAGTCTAATCTTAGGCTTTTTTTAGTTTAGTATACCTTTTCTAATTGTATTAAGCACTGACGTTCAGAAACTCAAATCGTACCAATCCGTCATCATCAATTTTTGTCAATTCTACATCCTGCAAGGTATTTACCAATTCAGGATTCCATGGTGATTTTACTTTGACATAGTTTTCAGTAAATCCATGTATGTAGCCTTCTTTATTTTCACCTTCAAAGAGGACTGTTCGATGACTCCCTAACTGATTTTCATAAAATGCTCTTCGTTTTTTTGCAGATAAACCTCGTAGCATTTTACTTCGTTTAGCGCGTTTATTTTTAGGAATAACACCTTCTAAGGAAGCTGCTACAGTATTATCACGCTCAGAATAGGTAAATACGTGCAAATATGAAATATCTAATTCGTTAAGAAAATTGTAGGTTTCTAAAAACAAGTCATCGGTTTCTCCAGGAAACCCTACAATAACATCAACTCCAATACATGCGTGAGGCATTGTATTCTTTATTTTTGAAACACGATCTACGTACAATTCTTTCATATAACGACGACGCATTAATTTCAGAATATCATTACTCCCACTTTGCAAGGGAATATGAAAATGTGGCACAAATGAATCACTTTCAGAAACAAATTCAATGGTTTCATTTTTAAGTAAGTTAGGTTCAATTGATGAAATGCGCAAACGCTCAATACCATCAACCTGATCTAAGGCTTTCACCAATTCATAAAAGGTATGTTTGTGTTTTTTGTTTCCAAATTCACCTTTTCCATAGTCACCAATATTAACACCTGTTAATACAATTTCTTTGATGTTTTTTTCTGAAATCTCTTTAGCATTCTGAAGTACGTTTTCTAAAGTATCACTTCTTGAAATCCCTCTGGCTAAAGGAATCGTACAATACGTACATTTATAATCGCAACCATCCTGAACCTTTAAAAAAGCACGAGTTCGATCACCAAAAGAATAACTTCCAACGTAGAAATCGGCATCTTGAATCTCACAGCTATGTACTTCTCCCATATCATTTTTAGTCAAATCATTGAGATAACTGGTAATGTTAAATTTTTCGGTTGCACCTAAAACCAGATCCACACCATCAACATCTGCTAATTCCTGAGGTTTTAATTGCGCATAACATCCAACTGCTGCTACAAAAGCTTCCGGATTCACTTTTTGGGCTTGTTTTACTATAGACTTAAATCGCTTGTCTGCATTTTCAGTAACAGAACAGGTGTTAATCACATAAATATCTGCATGTTCTTTAAAATCAACACGTTCAAAGCCTTCCGAAGAAAAATTTCTGGCAATTGTAGAGGTTTCAGAAAAATTGAGCTTACAACCCAAGGTATAAAATGCGACTTTTTTACTCATAACTCGATTTCAATTTCCGTGGGCACAGAAATCTATTTATATTTACTTGTTTCTAATTTAGAGTGGACAAATTTACAATTAATGAGCAAATTCTTAAAACCTGTGCATGGCAAATATTCATTATTAATGCTGATTTTGAATGTTTTTGCTGTTTTTTTGCTCTTTTCCTGCGGAAGCAATTCCAATTCTGATAAAAACCATCTCGTATTCAGATATAACGAACACAAAAATATTGGATCTTTAGATCCTGCCTTTGCAAAAGACAATGCAGATATCTGGGCAATCAATCAGTTATTTAACGGATTGGTACAAATGGATGAAAACCTCAACGTTCAGCCATGTATTGCAAAAAGCTGGACGATTTCTGAAGATGCACTCAACTACTCCTTTTCACTTCGGAGTGACGTAAAATTTCATAAGCATGCCTTATTCGGAAACGATTCTACCAGAACAGTAAAAGCAAGTGATTTTGAGTATAGTTTCAATCGCTTATTAGATAAAAAAATAGCATCTCCCGGAAGCTGGACACTTAATAAAGTTGACCATTTTAAAGCTGTTAACGATACCACTTTTCAGATACAATTAAAACAAGCATTTCCGGCATTTTTAGGACTTCTAACGATGAAATACTGCTCTGTAGTTCCAAAAGAAATTGTGGAACACTATAATTCAGATTTCAGATCTAATCCCATAGGAACTGGTCCGTTTAAATTTAAGCGATGGGAAGAAAACTTAAAGCTTATTTTTAGAAAAAATGATGACTATTTTGAACGTGATTATGACGGAAACCAATTACCATATCTCGAAGCTGTAGCTATTACTTTTTTACCAGATAAGCAAAGTGAATTTCTACAATTTGCACAAGCAAATATCGATTTTGTTTCGGGTTTAGATGCTTCCTATAAAGATGAATTATTAACAGCAAACGGCACATTGAGACCTTTATATGAAAATGATGTTAATATGATTCGTGGTCCTTACCTTAACACAGAATATCTGGCATTTTTTATGGAAACAGAATTACCAGAACTACAATCTGATATCCTTAGAAAAGCCATTAACTATGGATTTGACCGTAAAAAAATGATGACCTATTTACGAAATGGCATTGGGATTCCTGCTAATGGTGGCTTTATTCCTAAAGGGCTTCCTGGTTATGATGCTACAATCGGTTTTAATTTTCAACCAGAAAAAGCGAAACAACTGGTGGAAGAATTTAAAACTGAAACAGGAATTTCATCACCCGAAATTACCATAACTACAACCAGTAATTATTTGAGTTTCTGCGAATTCATCCAAAGAGAGTTACAAAAAATTGGTATTACAATTAATGTCGATGTGATTCCTGCTGCGACATTAAAAGATGCTAAAGCAAACGGCAAACTCGACTTATTTAGAGCCAGTTGGGTTGCAGATTATCCTGATGCTGAAAATTATTTATCATTATACTACAGTAAAAATTTTGCGCCTAATGGTCCGAATTATACCCATTTTAAAAGCGAATTATTTGATCAATGGTATGAAGAGGCATTTACAATTACCGACACAAAAAAACGTGAATTGCTCTATACTAAAATGGATAGTTTGATTATGGCAAACACACCTGTTGTACCTTTGTTTTATGATGAAGTGGTGAGGTTTACCAGAAAAGAGGTCTCAGGTTTAGGCATCAATCCTATTAACCTCTTAGATTTGAAACATGTAAAAAAAACTAAAGAATAATCTCTTATTCTCTTGTAAAGTAGTAAATATCATCTTCTCCTTTTCCGCCTTCCCGATTTGAAGTAAAGTAACCCGATTTTCCGTCAGGTAACAATTCAAAACACATATCATCAGCTTCACTATTAATTGGAGCTGGCATTAATTCTGGTGCTCCAAAGGTTCCGTCAGATTGTATTTCAGCTTTATACAAATCTAATCCACCAATGCCTTTTGCACGATCTGAAGAAAAATAAAGTGTGTTATCAGCACTTATAAACGGAAACATTTCCTTTCTAGGTGAGTTTAATCTTGCACCAAGATTTTCAGGTTTTCCATATTTATTATTGCCCAGGATTTCGACTCTAAAAATATCAGTCGGACCTTTAGCAC
>JAAEZL010000271.1:2059-2272 GCA_018222875.1 Algicola sp. | reverse complement strand
TTTTTAGACAATAAAAGATTTCCACCATCAGTAGGTTGACTACCTTTCATCATTATTGGTATGTCCGATAGTGGTTTATTTCTTTTTATAACTATAACATTATCACTTTGAATCAAATACGGGCTGATGTTTATCACTTTTTTACTTAATCCAGAATCAAAAAGAAATTTTGATTTATTATTAATAGAACGAATACCAATAATAACAACAGAA
>JAAEZL010000271.1:0-2010 GCA_018222875.1 Algicola sp. | reverse complement strand
CTGAATACAATCTTCAAATCCTCCTTTTGTTCTATATTTTGTTTTCCGTATCCTAAATACGGTGGATTTCCCAGAATATAAACTTCATCTGCTAAATCGATTGGGCAAGTATCTTCCCAATTTAAGCGAGTTGCATTACCTTGTGTTATATGACCTGCTTCTTTTAAGGGTAGTATAGGTTTGGCTCTACCAAAATCGAATAACTCATCTGTAAATATTTTATTCATTTGGTGTTCTGCTAACCATAATGATAGAATTGCCATTTCGTGAGCAAAATCATCTAACTCTATACCATAAAACTGTGATAGCTTAACTTCAGTAAAAACAAAAGAATATTGTGGTTCTAACTCATTAATCTGTTGCCAAATCTTTATTTCTAATTTTCGTAGTTCTTTATAAGCAATAATTAAGAAATTACCACTTCCACAAGCTGGGTCAAATATTTTAAGTTTTGATATGCGGAATATGAGTTGGCGTAGTTTTTTGGTGTTTTCCTTCTGCTTTTCAAACTCATAGTATAATTCATTTAAAAACAAAGGTTCAATCACTTTCATAATATTAGGCACAGAGGTATAATGCATACCTAAACCACTACGATATGCAGGATTTACAACTGCCTGTATCATAGACCCAAAAATATCTGGATTGATTTCGCTCCAATCTAAATCACCACATTCAATAATTATCTTTCGTGCTTCTTTTGTAAACTTTGGTGATATAATAGCGTCTCTAAACAGACCACCATTCACATAAGGAAACTCTCTAAAATGTGATGCTTCTTTACTATTGTCTTCTGTATTAAGGACCTTAAATAGTCTATCTAAAAATGAATGCGTATCACTACCATCTTTTTGAGTATGTTGCTCTAAAGTATCTGTAAACATTCCCTCAATAGGAAATATATCCGTGTCTTCTGCAAAAAAGCAAAAGAGCAAACGAGATAGAAAGATATTTAAGTTATGACCACCATCGTCATAGATGTTTGGGTTTTCTGTAACTAATATATCATAGAGCTTCGCCATTTTGTATGACGCTTTTCTATCTGCATAATTCTCATTTTTTTGAGCGTACTTTTCCTGTCCTGCCCAAGGTAAAAAGAAACCAAAGTGTTTATGTATTTCAAGGATAGATGTGTCTAATGCTAACCCTGTTCTTATATCTTTTGCTAATAATGTTTTGTAATCTGTTACTATTACAAATCGTGGATTGTGTTTTAGTGAATCTACATCTTTTGTTAATTCATCAATGGAATTTAGTAAAGTGCCAGATTCTACTTCTTTAAAAAGCATTTTACTTTTATAAAGCACTTCACCCTCAACTTTAGACAAATTAAAATCTCCCTTTTTTAAACGTGTTATAGATGTCTTTGATATACCGTATGCTTTCAGTAAATCAAATACAAACTCTTCTTTGTTGAAACTTTCAACTAAAGCTGTTACGTTCTTTTCTATTTGAGAGGTGTTCATAAGTAGTGTTTCCAAAAAAATGGAAGAAAATTGATTTTAAAATGATTACTCATTACAGCTATAAATATTTAGGGAGATTTAAATATACTTACTTTGTTTTAAACAATTTGATTTATCATTAATAATTCAAAAAAAAGCTTCAACAAAACAGTTTTCAATTTAGTCTTAAAATTATTTATATTTAAGCAATTTTGTTAACATTTGTAGCCATTCACATCGGTTCAAATCGATCTGAAATATCTAAGGCAATAGTGAGAAAGACTACTGTTTGATTAAAACCAAGGCTTCCTTAATGTCACTTATCTTGTAGTATCTGCGATTACTTATACCATAGCATTTAATTTTTCCTTTTTTTGTCCAATGCCATAAGGTCGAAGGGTCTATTTTTAGGTATTCATCAGTTTCCATTCTGGTCATTAAGATGTCTGAATCTTGTAAGCTGGAACAGCGGTCTTGTTCCTTCAATATTTCATAAATGGCTGGTAAATTTTCTAATATTAGTCCAACGGCATGAGATAACTTCTCAAGTTTCAGGTTTTCCATG
>JAAEZL010000270.1 GCA_018222875.1 Algicola sp. | reverse complement strand
ATGGAAAAGAGAAGTAGCAATGAAGCTTATACGTTGTTAGCCACAGTTATTTTTTACTGTTTTTTCAAAATCCAGATATTGCTTTTTCAAATCTATATCACTTTTTAAGCTTTTGGCTTTTTCCAAATGCTCAATTACTTTTTCACAACTTTCTTTACTATTAAAATAAATCACTGATAAATATAAGTCAGCGTATGAATTCCAATATTCAGATTCAGATAGCTCTTTAAGTTTTAATAATAAATTTTCGGCTTTATTAAATTCGTTTAGTATTCCATAAGAGCGAGCTTCGCTAATATAGATAGGAAAATATAGGCTATCCAAGTCTCTACCTTTTTGATAAAACTCGATTGATTTTTTGTGATTATTCAAAGTTGATTCTATAGTTCCCAATTGATTAAGAATAATTGGACTATTTTCAAATTCCAGTGCTTTTTCATAAGCACTTTTCGCTTTGTGTAATTCTCCATTTTGTCCAAATTCAATTCCTTTGTCATAAAGTTTAATCGCATTTTTATCTGTCAATTCTTGCCTTATGTGTTCGTATGGAAAGTGTTGTTTAGGTTTGTTTTTTTCCTCTTTACAAGAGATTATAACGAAGCAAAAAGTTAATAGTATTAATCTCATTTCTTAATTGTGGCTAACGTGTTTGGCTATGGTTTCGTTGCGTGAAAATCCGCGAGGATTTTCCGCCGTAAACCGAAGATAGCAAATTTGCGAGGACTTTCCGAGAGGAAAGTCAGAAGCAATGAACTATAGCCGGTGTTGGGCGTAGTTTTTTTAATTCATTATTCCAATTATTATTCCAATGATTGTTACAATTCCGACTATAAATGCAATTATTACATTAGCTTTATTCCAGTTAGATTCTTTTGGCTCTTTTTGAGTTTTAACTGATTGATTCTTAATTTTACTCTTGTTGTTTATTATTACGTTTTCCGCATTTAGAGTATTCAACTTTTGTTCTTTTGTAATCATTTTTTCATTAACCCAGTCGGTAATAATTATCTCTAAATTATTATAATCAAAGTTTTTCTTTTTTAATTCTTTTCGCTTTTTGATTATAGTTAAGATTTGATATTTGATATGTTTATAAAATTCAGATTTGTCTCCTTTGAAAAAATGAAGGTGATATTCTATGAAACTTGTGCATTTATATAGAGGATTGAATCTCTCTAAAAAATCAACGAATTGACTGTCCAAAAAATTATTAATCGTTTTAAACTTTTCACTTTCAGAATAGTTTAGTTTATTCGTAGCGTAGAGAATAGATGGATATAGGCTTATTTCAAATTGGTCAGTTTTTGGGTTTTTAGGGTTATAGTCTTTAGTCCATTTTCCATCGGACACCAAGTGAGCTTCCTCCATCAAAATTTCAGCTAATTCGTCTTCACTTTCTCCTTTATATTGTTTATTAGGTAAGTGAACTTTATAATAATTATGATGTTTTATCATTCAGATACGATTTTCTCAAATTACGCCCAACGAGTTTGTGTAAGCGTCAGTAACGGGAAAAGACGTTAGTATTTTTCCGATGACGCAACTAAGATAATTAAAAGTGCTGAATTTCCGATAGGGAATTCAGTAGTTATTGCGCTTACACGTTGTTGGCTGTAGTTTTTTGTTAATTAAAAGAAATTGATAACAGAAACTATGGTTATAAAAATTCCGATAATAATTAGTAATGCAGCAATTCCAAATAAATTCCCAGGCTCATTGTCAATCGTTTCAAGATTTCTATTAAAATATGAATAAGCGCGAAATCCAATAATAATTATAACTATTCCAAGAATCAATAAAAACACTTTAGTCATATTTCATGAAATTTGTTTCGACGTTATCTTTTATATTCAGCTAGTTGTTTTTCCGTTAACTCAGTTAAACTTTCGTCAATGTATATTTCTTTAATTCCGATTCTTGTGAATACTTCCAATAAAACTCTTTTTTCCACATCAGATAGTCCTCCTTCTGACATTTCCATTTGTTGGATAATTCCAATAGAGTTTCTCAAAGAAAAATTATTTTTTTTAAATGTACTGCTTATAAAGTATTCAGCTTTTTGAAAGTCTGCAATTAAACTTCTTTGATTATTATATTTAATTTCGGATTTTTCGGTTGTAGATTTTCCACTAATACAATCTTTAACCTTAATTTGATTGAGATATAATCTGATGTAATATTTGTTCTTCTTAAACATTTTGAGGATTCGTGAAATTACAGCCAACGAGTTTGTATAAGGTTTGTTGCGGAATTTCAGTCTTGCGTTTTTAAGCA
>JAAEZL010000269.1 GCA_018222875.1 Algicola sp. | reverse complement strand
CTATGAGAAATGTAATAGTTTTTTCGAATTTTTAGAACAACATAGTATATACGAACCAGAGGCTATCGAAACAAATACTTTTTCTCGATATATTGAGTGGCTTAAGCGACATCCTCAGATGTCTTATCCCACTGCAGCTAGTGTATATAGAAGTTTAAGAGTTATTTTTGATTATATGGGCAACCATCCCAAGATTAATAAAGAAATTCGCCCACCTAGAAATGCTTTTCCGAAATCTACCAGTTTACAAAAAGTAGATGTTGGTTATGACGAAATTGAATTTAAGCAGATATTAAAGTCTATTATACAGAGTTTGAGAGACTCTAGGCAACGATTTGAGACAGAACACGATTTTAAGTACCTTGGGCTAGAAGAGCCGCTTGAAGGTGTTGCAACATTACATGTTCCCACAGGTAAGTATGTGACATGGGCGACACATGAGCATAGAGTTTGGTTTTTTGAAAATGCAATGAAGTGTCAGAAATTAAGTACTTATTCAGCTATAGCAAAAATACCTAAAGGACACGTTTTTTGGTACTCCTTTATCCGTGATTACCCTCATCCAAAATATAAAAATATTAGAGAGTTTTATGAGTATATTGGTGCTGGACCCAACTATCAACCAAAGTATATTGGCCAGTCAAGCCCAGTTAAATATAGGTCTCCATGGCAAAAATGGGAATATGTAGTATGGTATTGGGAAAATAAAATGGGAGCGCATAACTATACAGATCAAGAATTAAACGATAAATTCCCTGAATTTAGGATTGCAATGAAAGAGTATTGGACGAGCGCAAAAAAAGCTATGGAGCAGCTGAATGTTTGGCGTTGGATTTCATCATATGATTTAGCTCCATACTATTTCATGCTGATTATTAGGACGGGACTTAACCCATCTACTATACAGAGACTGGATATAAATTGTATAGTAAAAGACCCCATCGATCCAGAACTTAAATATATAAGTTGGACTAAATATAGAGCGAATAAAAAGGGGAGAACAATTTCGGAAGGAAAAGCAATGAATGATACTTGGGCTATTTCTATCATAGAGAGAGTTATAAAAATTACAGCCAAAATTCGACCTAAGGGAATGGACGAATTATGGATAAGTGATGGCAATAATCAAAAAATCCCCAAGCCTTTTACTGCTGGTTATTTTGAAGCGGGTGTAAGAAAAATTTTTGAAAAATACCCAGTATTTTCTTCAGAAAGTGGTGAAAAGATAAAAGTTTATGCAAAAAACATAAGGCCAACTATCGCTTGGAATGAATACTTGAGAACCGAGGATCTACGGTACCTTCAAACACTTCTTGGGCACACTAAAACATCAACAACCTCGGAATATTTAAGACGCTTGAATGACCCATTATTTCGAGTTCGGAGAGCTATACATAGTGAAGCCATGCTTATCGGACTTACGGATAGTGACGATGTTGCTAAGAAAGCTCTAATTGGCAATCGGTTGGGAGTTATTGCTAAAGACGAAGCTAATGGAATATTCGACGGGCTTCTTAATCATTGCAAAGACCCAGCTAACTCCCCAGTTACTGGGCAGCATAAAGGAGATTTCTGCTCTGCTTCAACGGACGTTTGCCTCGGATGTCAGAATTTGGTGATAACACCTAGAGATATAAAGAAGCACTTTTGTTATATCAACTTCCATGACTATTTATTGACCATTGGTGAAATATCTACACAAGAGTACGAAAAATCGGTTTCTGACAAGATATACTTTTGGGATGAGTATATCTTGAAAAAATATCCTGAAACTTTAGTCAGAGATTTAAAGGAAGAAGCAAGAACTTCGCCAATCCCCGTTTGGGATCCAAAGCGGTATGAGGATGAAAAATGAAAGATAGTATAAACATCGAGTTAATAAAGCCAACAACGTATCAGATTATTTCTTTTAAAAATAATAAATCTCCAGTCGGATTTGGTGATATTAAAAACTTAAGCAAGGTAGATAAAAGTCGACTAAAGATATCTCATTCCTCATTCTACGAGGACAACAAATGGAGTTTTCAAACCGAATTTCCTGAATATAACCTCAGTGAGGTAACGGTCAATTTTACAATATTGTTAAGTGATGGTACGTATTTAACAGATGATAAGAATACAGTCTATCTTGAACAAGTAAAAGATTTTTACTATACGATGTTAACTAATCCCGTTAGTTCAAGGCCTAAACTAACAACCTACAGAAGATCAATGGACAGAGGAGTTAAATGGCTGATCAGTTACATGAAACATGCTGGAATAAAAAAATTATGTGA
>JAAEZL010000268.1 GCA_018222875.1 Algicola sp. | reverse complement strand
AATAAAAAAGTTACCAATTTGGTAATTAATTGTGATTTTCTGCTTGTGGCTAACGGTTTAGGCTATGAGTAGTTGCGTGGATTAGCACCAAACTTTGCAAGTACACACCAAACTGAAAATCCGCGAGGATTTTCAGAAGTAGGCGAGAACAAGCAATTACTTATAGCCATTGTTGTGCTTTCGTTATTTTTTCAATTTTTTAAGTTCTTCTTCAATCCCGTAAATCACGCTATCTATTTCCTTAACAGTCTCTATTTCTTCATCAATTATTTTACCTCTATTGTAGAGTGATAATTGCAAAGCCTTCATTAGCTCATTGTCATTTAAAAATTTATCGTAATTATTTATTCTTAACTTGTAAACAGTTATTGAGTCAGAATGTATAAAGCCATATTTTGTTGGTTGACTATAATCCGCAGTCAAATATTTGAATAAAAAAGGTTGAATAAGTTTAGTCATATTCATATCAGCTTGTTTCATACCAAGTTCATCATCTAATCGCTTTAAATTTAATTGAAATAAATTGGTGATGTCAATACGTAAACTGTCATTAGATAAGGTATTTAATCCAATGTTTTTTAAATTTTCAAATGCACTTGTTTTAGGAATAATATGAAATTCAGCACTGGAACTTGTCAACGAATTATAAACTGTTTGAGAATTTGATTTCTTCTTATATATATCAGTTATAAGCTGCTGACTCGATTTGAATATTTCTTTATGTTTAGAAATCGCCTCATTTATATCATTTCTAGTTTGAAGTAAATCACTTTTTAGTTCTGTGTAAATCTGTACTTCTAGTTTTCGTGTTTTCCGATTTTCATTCCAATTATTTATCTGCAATGCAATCAATATTCCGATAACGACAAGGACAATTTCTCCAAGAGCATATTTCAAATACTTTCCTGTTTTGCCCTCGGAAAGCAAGTTATGTCTGATTTTTTTAAAGAATTTTATCATTGGCTAGAGTTGTACTTTTGTTATTTTTTTATTTCTAACTCGATTGAAACATTGACTTTTTTAAGAAATTCCAATAAATCATTCTCTTCGTTCAATCCTGATTGCCTAACAGTTGTGATGAAATCAACCCAAAAAATAAATTCAGGATATCGAAAAGATTCTTTGTTGTCCCTTGAGAGCTTTTTATAATCAGCTATTTCTCTTTTTGATGCAATCATTGGCCAATAATATTCTGCTCTTAGTTTTTCTATGACTTTAGTATCTTCGTTTGCGTCAATAATAAATTCATTTATTGAGGACAACATATATCTAATTTCTTTATTCTGTATTAAGTTAATTCTCCCTGAATTTATCACTGAATTTAAAATACCTAATTTCGGGTCATAAGTATAATTGTAATTCATTATAATTAAGGTGGACTTTAAGCTGTCATTTGAAATACTATTTAGTTTATTGGTGTCAGTTATCATAGATTTAATTTCCTGCCCTGCAGCTAAAGATTTCTTATGTTCATCTATTATTATTTCCAATGCCTTAATATTAGATTTTATCTCTGTGTTTAAATCAAATAGAGCTTCTTGTTCAGAATCAAAATCTATTCTTTCTTTGTTCCAATTACTGATTTGCAATGCAATTAAAATCCCTATAACAACAAGAATAATTTCTCCAATTGCATAAACTAGATATTTACTGAATTTGTTCTCAGTTAGTAATTTTTGTCTAATTTTTCGAAAGAATTTTATCATTGTTCAGTGGTTGGTCATAATGAAGCACAACGAGTTTGTATAAGCGTCAGTAACGGGAAAAAGCGTTAGTATTTTTCCGCTGACGCAACTAAGTTAGTTAAAACGGATGAATTTCCGACAGGGAATTCAGTAGTTATTGCGCTTACACGTTGTTGGCATTTCGTTGTTTTTTACAATTCGAAATTCCGCTTAATTCCGTTTTCCGATTTTCCAGCGTTTGAGTGAGTTCGGTCACGGAGTTATACTACAAACTTTTTCAATTCCGATTGAGTGAGCAATTCCGCATCCTGCTCAATTCCGCAACTGCGCTAAAAATTCCGATGTGATTGTAATTCGGATTTTGAGTATAGTATTAGTTAAATACGAACTTTAAAATCAAAAATGCAAATAGAATAATTGCTAAAGTATTCCTGTTAATTTTTTACTGTTTTTATTAAAAAATGTTCCCATAATTCATTTTTTTGAGCATGCTGCGCAATGAATGCCAACGAGTTTGTATAAGGTTTGTTGCGGAATTTCAGTCTTGCGTTTTTAAGCAAGGATGAGCCTTTTTTGGCGAAAATTCCGTTT
>JAAEZL010000059.1:16489-18856 GCA_018222875.1 Algicola sp. | reverse complement strand
GCTTTAAACACCTTAGGAACCATAATTCATAACACGCTAGAAGATTTCTACAAACCGCTTGAAGGTCATACCTTAACACTAAAAGCTATTAGTGAAATGGTAGAGAAAACAGATCCTACAGTAAGTAAATATTTTAAAAGCGAATACAGGGAAGGTGATATTACAAAAGGCAAAAATCTTATTATTTATGAAATAGCCAAACATTACATATTAACCTTCTTAAAGCGTGAAAAAGATGCTATAAAAGAAGGACATACTATTGAAATCTTAGCCATTGAAACCAAAAACCAGGTAACAATTGACATTGATGCTATACATTTTCCTATTGTTTTAACCGGAAAGGTTGATCGTGTAGATCGCTATAATGGCGTTATCAGGATTATCGATTATAAAAGTGGTCGTGTAGATCAAAATAAGGTTGAGGTTGTAAACTGGGAAGACATCACTACTGATTATGATAAGTATAGTAAAAGCTTTCAAATTTTAATGTATGCTTATATGATGCATAAAGAAGGAAAAATTACTTTACCTGTTGAAGCTGGTATCATTTCATTTAAAAAGCTCAATTCAGGATTTATAAAATTCGGAAAAAAGGAAACTCAAAGCACACGGACTAAAAACAACTTAATAACTGAAGCTACTTTAACAGCTTTTGAGACAGAACTTAAAAAGCTGATCCGGGAAATATGTAATCCAACCATTAATTTCGAAGAGAAAGAGGTATAATGATGATAGTAAAAGATCAAATATTACGTAGAGCAAATAACAAACCAATTGTTTGGGATGCCTATTTTAAGTCTGATGGTTTAAAAAAACCGATTGTTATCTTTTGCCATGGTTACAAAGGTTTTAAAGATTGGGGAGCTTGGGATTTGGTTGCAGAAACGTTCAGTGAACAGCATCTGTTTTTTATAAAATTTAATTTTTCGTACAATGGTGGAACCGTTGAAAATCCGATAGATTTTCCAGATTTAGAAGCTTTTTCCAATAACAATTACACCAAAGAACTTAACGATTTAGATGATGTCTTAAACGTTATACTTTCTGAAAATTTTCAGTTTAAAAACGAAATTAACGCCAAAAATATCACGCTTATTGGTCATTCTCGAGGAGGTGGGATTTCGATTATTAAAGCTTCCGAAGACCAAAGAATCACTAAACTAATTACCTGGGCAAGTGTTAGTGATTTTGGCAATCGTTTTGGCTCAGATGAAGACATAAATACATGGCAAGAGAAAGGCATTAAATATGTTCTGAATGGTAGAACTCAACAACAAATGCCTCATAAATATCAGTTTTATGAAGATTATATTCAGAATGAAGAACGGTTGAGTATAAAAAAAGCTGCTGAAAGCATCACAGTTCCTCAGTTAATCATTCATGGTCTGGAGGATGATGCTGTTGCATTTTCAGAAGCTGAAAACTTACATTCGTGGAACGCTGAGAGTGAACTGTATAAAATTGATAAAACTAACCATGTTTTTGGTGCTTCTCATCCATGGAAGGAGAAAACACTACCAGCCAAATTAAATCAGGTTACTCAAAAAAGCATTGCGTTTATAAAATGATCTTAAGCTATTTTAAGTTCAGTTGAAGCAGGATTGCAATCTTCCATCTTTTTTAATAGAAGTTCTTTATTTACAGGTTTGGTCATATAATCATTCATGCCTAAATCTAAAACGCGTTGTCTTGTTTCCTGCATAGCGTCTGCTGTTACAGCTATAATAGGGATTTTACCAATACTATCACCCAACACTCCACTTCTAATAATTTTTGTGGCTTCGTATCCATCCATAACTGGCATTTGTAAATCCATAAGAATCACATCGTAAACATCTTTTTTTAATGCTTCGATCGCTTCTTTACCATTATCAACAACAGCAAAAGTTATGATGTATGAACTACTTAACAACTTACGCATTACCATTTGATTGAGTTTATTATCTTCTACAACAAGTACATGTTTAGAGGACGTATTTGGGTTTACTTCAGTTTTAGGTGCATTTAAATTTGCTTTAGATATCTGTTTTAAAGGCAACTCTACGAAAACGTCAGTACCTTTATCCTGTTCACTTTCTATAGTGATTGTGCCCTGAAAAAGTTCAATTAAATGTTTAGCGATACTCAACCCTAAACCAACACCTCCAAATTGTCGCTTATGATTTAGACGCATTTGATTAAAACTTTCAAAAACAGTCTTCATGTTTTCATTGTCCATCCCAATTCCTGTATCAGATATTTGAAATGAAAAACGACAAATATCATTAGGTTGAACCAGACATTTAAGTTTAAAATTAATCCGTCCTTGATGTGTAAATTTGACAGCGTTACCCAGAATATTATTTATAATCTGAACAAATCGTTCGG
>JAAEZL010000059.1:0-16479 GCA_018222875.1 Algicola sp. | reverse complement strand
GCATCACCATAAACCATAATTGGTATTTCATGATCCATTTCAAATTGATATTCTAAGCCTTTATTTTTTGCCTCAGATTTCCAATTGTTACTAATTTGATGTAATGCTATTGAAGGATTGAAATTTTCATTATTTAGCTCAAGTTCATTCTTTTCAATCTTTTCAAAATCGAGAATATCATTCACATTACTGAGTAAACTTAGTGATGCATTTTTTATAACTTCATACTGCTTTCTGTCTTCTGTAGTATTGTTCTGGTTTTTTAACTCTAATTCAGCTATTCCCATTATGGCGTTTATAGGTGTTCTGAGTTCATGACTCATATTAGACATAAAATAGGTTTTTAACTGACTCACTTCTTGAGATTTATGAAGTGCTTCCTGCTGTGATTTTTCCTTTTCCAGTCTTAATGTTCTTATGAGATTAGTCATAGAGAGTGATAAAAAGATAACCTCAAATCCAGAACCAAATTTAGCGCTGTTTAATGTGTAAAAATTGTTTGGCAGAAGACTTAAATTGTTCATTACAAAACCTAACAGACCTATAACCAGAAAAAAGATTCCAATAGAGAAGTAAGGATCAATAGCAATTCGTTTAAAACGCATTGTAAAAACGGTAGCTAGTATTAATATCAGGCTAAACAACCCATTTAAATTACTAATTGGGTAAGCCAGTTCTAAAGATTTACTTCCTGCAAAAATCATAATAAACAAAACACCCAAAACGACATAAATCACATTATACGCAATTCTGAAACCCTTTAATAAGGTGTTTACTTTTAAAAAGTGTTCGCAATATTTTAACAAGAAAAAATTAGAGAATAATGCTGTAATAAGAACGGTTCTACTGTTTAAATAACCGCCTTCAGGAAATACATATTGAAAAATTAAACCATCTAAAGCAGCTTGAAGAAATGCAATGGAAAACACATAAATTCCATAATAAAAAAATGATTTTTCCTTTAAACTGGTATAAAAGAATAAGTAAATAATGCCAGCTAGAAACAATAATCCGTAAAACAGACCTAAAAACAACTGTTGTTTATAATTCATCATCCAGAACGAAGATTCATCATAAAGATTTAAAGGAATGTTTATGGTTTCTCCATCGCTTTTAAAATTAAGAAATATCTGCTGTGTTGAATTTGCGGGTAATTCTATTTTAAAGACTGTTGCACGATGCTGTACCTGACGTTTCTCAAAAGGCACTTGATCTCCACTTTTAAACTCTAAGATATTTTTTGGATCTGTTACCTGATATAAATTAACATGATCAGTAATTGGTCGTGCAGTTTCTAAATAATAGGTTTGGTTTTGATTCTCTGAGTTCTGAAGTTTAAATCTAACCCAGAAATTATCAGATGTAAATCCAACGCTATGATTGTCCGATTCTAAATTTTTAAAATTAATTGACTGATTAGAGCGTATGTCTTGAATACCCAGATCTGATGATCCAGTGTTAGAAAAATCAGCATATTCATAGAGTTGACCCTTGCTTTGTTCGGGATCAAAAGCAGTATCTTGTGCATAGGAACACAGTCCTATTAAGCAAGTGATTAGTAGTTTTAGTTTCATGTTTGGGGCATTAAACTTGATTAAACTTACGAAAAAAAATGAAAAGCGGTTTTTTAAAAGACAAAAATCCGACGAATAACATCTTTTCAACGTAATGAATCAGACTTTAATGCCATATTATTCGAAGCTATTAACCCTAAGCATCAACTAAGTTACTTAGGGTTAATTTTGAAAAGTGGAGAAGATGGGATTCGAACCCACGACCTCTTGACTGCCAGTCAAGCACTCTAGCCAACTGAGCTACATCCCCAGATTATTTCAATCCTTTTAAAACTAAAACAGGCAAATGGCTACTGAAATCTTTTTTCAGAATTGTATTCTTTTCCCATTTTTTAACGAAAAATCCTCGCTTACGTCTTACCACACATAACAAATCAGGATCATTCTCTTTATAGTGCTCTAAAACACCTTGATATGTGGTTGGGTTTTCACTTATAGTGGTGTTTGTAATAAGACCAGACAATTCATCATTAACATCAAAATCTTCTTTTACATGAAATTGTGTTTTGACCAATAACAAGTTGACAACCGATTTAAACTGATTTTTTATAGATTTTAATGGAATTAGCGCCTCTTCTTTTTTAATTATAGCAGATTTTAAAGCTAATAAAATTTTCACAATCGGTTTATAAACATAACCTTCCGGAACAATTAAAGCAGGAATATTGGTTTGCTTCACAATTTTTCCTGATGTCTTACCTAAATACACTTCGTCTTTGACTGAGTTTGTTCTGGGTTCTAAAATAATTAAATCGACATCTAAGGCCTTACACGCTAACTCTAAAGTATCTACAAGTTTGCCCTTAAAAGTCTTTACAATAACTTCAACACCTCTTTTGTTAACCTTCTCTACATGACCATTTAAAAACGACAGACTCTCACGTTCCAATATGTGATCAACTTTCATCATTGTTCCTGCTTTTGTGTATACATTATAGACTTGAACGACATATAATTTTGCGCCAAAAGCTTTGGCAAAATCAACTGCATATTGCAAATGACTTACCGCATTTTTTGATGAACCAACTGGAACTAAGATAGACTTCATAATCTAATTTTTAAGAGTAACTTTGTGTAAATATCTGGCAAAGATAACTATTAAAAATGATTAGAAAAGCAACTCTAAATGATATTGATTGTATTATAGAAATCACAAAAGCTTGTGCAAGATTTATGATATCTAAACAGATCTTCCAGTGGAATGACTATTATCCTAATAGAATTGCTTTTGAAAATGATGTCAAGCGAGACGAACTTTATGTTTTAGAACATGAAAACACAACTATAGGATGCATTGTCATATCAACAGTAATAGACGATGAATATATTCCTGTTACATGGCTAACACCAAACATGAATAATTGTTACGTTCATCGTTTAGCTGTTCATCCTAAACACCAAGGAAAGGGCTTCGCTCAGGAATTGATGAGCTTTGCTGAAACATTTGCAATAGAAAACAACTATACTTCTATAAGATTAGATACCTTTTCGAAGAACCTGAGAAATCAAAAGTTTTACGAACTTCGTGGTTATAAAAAATTAGGCTCTATTTATTTTCCGAAGCAAAGTGAATACCCATTTTATTGTTATGAATTAGTCCTTTGAAAACAGACATCACATTAAAAAATATTAATAAACTCGCTATTCCTGCTTTAATTGCTGGAGTTGCCGAACCTATCCTGTCCTTAACTGACACCGCTATTATAGGGAATGTTGATTATAATGCGGCAGAATCTTTAGCTGCTGTTGGTATTGTCGGCACCTTTATTTCGATGCTTATTTGGGTTTTAGGACAAACAAGAAGTGCTATTTCTTCCATCGTTTCTCAACATCTTGGCGCTAATAAATTAGATCACGTAAAAAATCTACCTGCTCAAGCTATATTTATTATCACATCGCTCAGCATCTTAATTATAATAACGACATGGCCTTTCGCGTCTCAAATTTTTAAACTTTACAATGCCTCAAGTCTTATTTTAGATTATAGTGTAGATTATTATCGTATTCGGGTTTTCGGGTTTCCCTTTACCTTGTTTACTTTTGCTGTTTTCGGAACGTTTAGAGGGCTTCAAAACACATTTTACCCAATGGTCATTGCCATCATTGGAACTATTGTCAATATTATATTTGATTTTGTTTTGGTATATGGTGTTGAAGGTCTCATCAACCCAATGCATATCAAAGGTGCAGCATATGCAAGCGTAATTGCGCAAGTTATAATGGCATTGTGTTCAGCTTATTTCTTATTGAAAAAAACAGATATTTCACTTAGAGTCTCGTTTCCATTTAACACAGAAATCAAAAATTTCACCTTAATGATTCTCAATTTATTTGTGAGAACATTAGCGCTTAATGTCACCTTATATTTTGCAACACGATTTGCAACATCCTTTGGCACTGAATACATTGCTGCTTACACTATTGCCATCAATCTTTGGTTTTTAGGCGCATTTATCATTGATGGTTATGCCAGTGCTGGAAACATATTATCTGGTAAATTTTTTGGAGCAAAAAACCATAAGAAACTTATTGAACTTAGTCATTTTTTAATTAAATGCGGAATTGGTGTTGGAATCATTTTAGCGGTCTTAGGTTTGATGGCATACAATTTTGTTGGTTCTGTTTTTACACAAGACGCATTGGTTTTGAATGAATTTTACAAGGTATTTTGGATTGTTTTAGCCATGCAACCTCTTTGTGCTTTAGCTTTTATTTTTGATGGAATGTTTAAAGGTATGGGTAAAATGAAGTTTTTGAGAAACCTGCTGTTATTGTCAACAGGATTGGTTTTTATTCCTGTGCTGTTTTTGTTAGACCATTTCGATCTAAAACTATATGCTGTATTTATAGCTTTAACGTTATGGATTATTGCCAGAGGAATTCCTTTATTTATAAAATTCAGACAACTATTTTTACCACGTGTTCAAAAGACATAACTTTACGCGATTAATTGTTTTTAACACATGAATATGCTTCTAATCGCTTTATTTCAAGATTCAGAATCTTACGATTCAGGTTATGATATTGGTTACGCTATTGGGCAAAATTTACCATACATCATTTTGTTGATTCTGGCGTTTATTGTGTTTCGGTATTTTAGAAATAAAACTAAAAAATAGTCTATGGATTTTATGTCATTTTTAAGTGGAAGTGGTTTATTCCTAATTTTAGGAATTGTTCTCGTTGTTGTCTATTTCATTAACCGAAATAAAAGGCGGTAACTACCTTGTTTTAAGCCAGCCTGTAATACTTAACCTCTCGGTTTCAACAGGTTTAACTTCGTGTTCAATGATTTGACTTTCAAAAATAACAATGCGTCCGGGAAAAGGATAAATAACGCGTGCTGTTTCTTGTCCTTCATCATTCAAATATAAAACCAGTTCTCCACCATTTTCAGGTTTCCAATCTTCAGTATTCAAATAACAAACGATTGAAAGTTTGCGTCTGTCATCATTTTGAAATGTATCAATATGACGTTTATAAAACGTGCCTTTAGGATATAGAGCATAATGAAACTCTTTCTGTAAAATTCCCATAAAACACGTTTTATTAAGGTAGGTTACCAAATCATTAATGTGTTCAAAAAACAAGCGTTCTGCAGTATTTGAAAGTGTTTCATCAATCCATAAAATCTGATCTCCTCTAATAGATTTCACAATAATTTCATTCACACGATTACCAATAGCTGCCTTTTTAAAACGCTCTTCTTCGTGTTTATACAATAAGGATTGCCTTAGGAGTGATACGGTTTCCGAAGGGAAAAAATCATCGATAATGCTATAGTTCTGAATTCCAATATCTGAAATGATACGTTCGTAAACCGGATTTTCCACAAAAGGAATACCTTCAAACAACTCTCTAACCTCTTGTATATCATTCATATAATTCAATTTTTTTATAAAAAGTCAGCAAATGTAATCTAAAATCTGATTGCTTTTACAAAATGAATATCTTTGTACTGAAAATAAACTTTAGATGAGCAACATTCGTATTACAAAACAGTTCTCTTTTGAAACAGGTCATGCGTTATATGGTTATGACGGAAAATGTAAAAATGTACATGGACATAGTTACCGATTAGACGTTACTGTTATCGGACAACCTATTTCAGATACTAATCATGTAAAATTCGGAATGGTTATCGATTTTAGTGATTTAAAAAAAATAGTGAAAGAGGAAATTGTGGATGTCTTTGATCATGCCACTGTTTTTAATAAAAACACACCTCATGTTGAACTGGCAAAAGAATTAAAAGAGCGAGATCACAATGTATTACTTGTAAATTATCAACCTACAAGTGAAATGATGGTGATTGATTTTGCGAAAAAAATTAAAAAAAGATTACCAGAAAATATCCAGCTACATTCCTTAAAATTGCAAGAAACAGCGACCTCTTATGCTCAGTGGTTTGCTTCAGATAATGACTAAACCAACTCACATAAAAATTCCGGAAGGCAAATCTATTTATTTTGCTTCAGATAATCATTTAGGAGCTCCAACTATGGAAGCATCGCTTCCGCGTGAAAAAAAGTTTGTTGCCTGGTTAGATGACGTGAAAAAAGATGCAGCTGCTATTTTTTTATTAGGAGATTTATTCGATTTCTGGTTTGAATACGCAACTGTAGTTCCAAAAGGTTTTGTAAGAACGCTTGGAAAACTGGCAGAAATCAGCGATTCTGGTATTCCTGTTTATTTCTTCGTTGGAAACCACGATCTCTGGATGAATGGCTATTTTGAAAAAGAACTCAATATTCCAGTATTTCATAAACCTAAAGAATTTATATTTAACGAGACCTCTTTTTATATTGCTCATGGAGATGGTCTTGGTCCTTTTGACAAAGGTTACAAACGCATGAAAAAAGTCTTCACAAATCCTTTCTTTAAGTTTTTATTCAAGTGGTTGCATCCTGATATCGGAATGAGACTTGCTCAATATCTTTCTGTAAAGAATAAATTGATTTCAGGAGAACATGATGCAACCTATTTAGGAGCTGATAAAGAATGGCTGATTCAGTATAGCAATTCAAAATTAAAGGAAGCACATCGTGACTTTTTTGTGTATGGTCATCGTCACTTACCAATGACTGTAGATTTAGAGCTCAACTCTAAATATGTGAATCTTGGTGATTGGATTCAATATTTTACCTATGGTGTTTTTGATGGAAAAGATTTTGAATTGAAGACGTTTAAATAACTCATTAAGCGTCATCTTTTTCGTGTTCTTCCATATCCTCAGTTAGGTCCAGTCTTCTGAACGAAGGCGAAACAAACGCTGTTGTGACCACTGTAATTAAAGTCATTGTTCCTCCAAAAACGACTGCTGTAGCTGTTCCCATTAATTTGGCTGTCAATCCGCTTTCAAAGGCTCCAAGCTCATTTGATGATCCTACAAACATTGAATTTACAGAAGACACACGTCCTCGCATGTGATCTGGCGTTTTCAACTGAAGAATGGTTTGACGAATCACCATGGATACTCCATCAAAAACACCACTTAAAAATAAAGCCACTACAGACATCCAGAACACAGTTGATAATCCGAATGCGATAATACTTAAACCAAAGCCGAACACTGCAACCAGTAATTTTAGTCCAGCTTTTTTTACAATAGGAATATAAGCCGTTACCAGCATGGTTAAAAACGACCCAACATTTGGTGCTGCTACTAAAATTCCGAAACCTTCCGGACCAACATTTAAAATATCTGTTGCAAAAACAGCTGCTAATGCAATGGCTCCTCCAAACAATACAGAAATCATGTCTAAGGTTAATGCACCTAAAATAGCTTTTGTTTTAAATACAAAATTGACACCTTCCTTTAGACTTTGAATGACAGGTTCGCCTATATTCGGATTAAGAATAGGTTTCTTTTTAACCTGAAATAGCATGAGTAGTGAAAATATAACCAAGCCAAAAACAATACAAAGCGACCAGTGCACTCCCATTTGTTCGTTTTCGCCAAGCCATCCAATTGAAAATCCAGCAAAAGACACTCCTAAAACACGAGCCATTTGCCAGGTAGAGCTATTCCAGGTAGCTGCATTCGGATATATTTTCTTTGGAACAATAAGTGCTACTAATGAAAAAATAGATGGTCCAAAAAATGATCGTAACAATCCGCCAAAAAACACCAAAGCATAAATCGCATATAAAATATGTTTTACAGACCAGAATTCTGACACTCCAGGTGATGTAATCCAAAAGAGCGCAAAACTTATAATTGAAAATAACGCGATACAAACCGCAAGTAAATTTCGCTTCTCTCTCTGATCTACAATATGTCCTGCAAACAAAGCCATTCCAAGAGCTGGAATGATTTCCATAAGTCCGATTAAGCCAATATACAACGGATCTTTTGTGAGTGCATATACCTGCCATTCAATGATAACAAATTGCATAGACCAGGCAAATACTAAAGCGAAACGTACCAATATAAAGATATTGAATTCCCGATAGCGTAATGCTGCATAAGGATCTTTTTTAGCCATAGTTACCCTTTGATATCTCTAATTTTTAATTGCAGACTTACATTCCCTTGCCAGTGATTTTCATCAATGGAATATACAGCCTTGAATGTTTTCTTATTATTAATTAAGTTTAGCTTGTTTCCTAAATTGAAAGCAATTGCAACCATTTTTTGTTGACCCTGACTTACTGTTAACCGCAAATGCTTATCATTTTCACCAACACATTTCCCATAACCTGTATCTTTTAAATTTTCGGTCATGAATATTGGTGTCATGTTTCCAGGACCGAAAGGTGCAAACTGACGGATAATTCGATAAAACTTAGGTGTAATATCACTCAGTTGAATTTGAGCGTCTATCTTAATTTCTGGAGTTAGTAAACTTCGGTCTATGGTTTTTGAAACCTCATCTTCAAACGCCTGTTTAAAAGCTTCATAATTGTCTTCTTTAAGTGTTAAACCTGCAGCATATTTATGTCCACCAAACTGTTCAATATATTCGCTGCACGCTTCCAAAGCATTATAAACATCAAAACCCTGAACCGATCGTGCTGAAGCAGCCAGCCGATCACCACTTTTTGTAAATACTAAAGTTGGTCTGTAATAGGTTTCAGTTAATCTTGAAGCCACAATACCAATAACACCTTTGTGCCAGGATTCGTGATACACAACAGAGGTTAGCCTGTCTTCTTCCTTATTATCCGTAATTTGTGTGAGTGCTTCTTCAGTGATTCTTTGGTCAGCCTCTCTTCTATCGAGATTAAATATGTTGATTTCCTTAGCATACTCTTCAGCTAAAAACTCATTGGTTTCAGTGAGTAAAGTGACCGCATAATTACCATGTTTCATTCGTCCGGCAGCATTAATTCTTGGAGCCACAATAAAAACGACATCTGTAATGGTAAGTTCTTCTTTTTTTACTTCGGAAATTAAGGCTTGAATACCTGGTCTCGGATTGGTATTTATGACTTGCAAGCCAAAATAGGCCAAAGCACGGTTTTCTCCTGTTACAGGAACGATATCTGCTCCAATGGCAGTCGCAACTAAATCTAAATATGCTACTAAATCTTCAACAGGTTGACCTTCTTTTGAAGCAAGCGCCTGAATGAGTTTGAATCCAACACCACAGCCACATAATTCTTTGTAAGGATAGTCGCAGTCATCGCGTTTCGGATCTAAAACAGCAACAGCTTTTGGTAATTCATGTCCTGGCCTGTGATGATCACAAATGATAAAATCAATCCCTTTTTCAGAAGCATAGGCTACTTTATCGATAGCTTTTACACCACAATCTAGAGCGATAATTAATGTAAATTCATTGTCATGCGCAAAATCAATACCTTTAAATGACACACCATAGCCTTCATCATAGCGATCTGGAATATAGGTTGCAATGCGATCGGATTTCGTTTTTAAATAAGAGGAAAGTAAGGCAACAGACGTTGTTCCATCAACATCATAATCGCCATAAATTAAAATATTTTCGTCATTGCTTAAGGCCTGTTCGATTCGAGCAACCGCTAAATCCATGTCTTTCATTAAAAACGGATCATGCAAATCTTCTAAACTCGGTCTAAAAAATGTTTTAGCAACTTCATAGGTATCAATGCCACGTTGCACCAATAAGGTTGCTACAGAACGTTTTACCTGAAGTGCTTTTTGCAAGTCTTCAACAGTTTTAGAATCTGGTTTTGGTTTAAGAGTCCAACGCATGAATTAATTTTAGTGAAATTATTGTCATTCAGAACTAAGTAAAGCGAATTATAAAGGCTTCGACTGTGATCTGTCTGACATCATTTTATTAGTTTGATACTAATATAGAAAATTTTCGCTATATATTATGATAATGGATTGATGTTTTTACTTCGGAAAATCTTCTGAACATTTCCATGACACCACAATATTTTATAATAGACAAATCTACGGCTTTGTTAATTTTGTCTTCATCTAATTGATCGCCATAAAAATGATACTCTACTAAAACTGTATGGTAATATTTGGGATGTTCTTCCGTTAATTCGCCATAGGTATCAATTCTAAAATCAGAAAAAGGTACTTTCATTTTCTTCAGAATAGACACCACATCTAAACCAGAACAACCTGCTAAAGACGATAGCATCATAGCTTTAGGTGCTAAACCAGAATTATGACCTCCGTTCTCTTGTGAAGTATCCATGGTGAGTAATTTTCCACTAGGATTATCAGATTCAAACTGTAGATTTCCTTTCCAATGCGTGATAACTTTATGAGACATAGTTTTAAAAATTAAGTTAGAAGTTGCTTAAGTAATTATATGTTATCTTAGTCAAAAATACTACTAAAAAACTCAAATTTCTATTCCACATGGCATTAGTTACACCATTATCCGCAGAGCACGATCCTGAAACAAAACAACTCGCAGAATTCTTTAATGAGACACTTGGGTTTTGTCCGAATTCTGTTCTAACGATGCAACGTCGTCCAGCAATTAGCAAGGCGTTTATTAATTTAAACAAAGCTGTTATGGCTAACGAAGGTCGTGTAACCTCAGCTTTAAAACGAATGATTGCCTGGGTTAGCAGTAATGCAACAGGATGTCGTTATTGTCAAGCGCATGCTATTAGAGCAGCTGAGCGATATGGCGCAGAACAAGAACAACTGGATCATATCTGGGACTACAGAACACACTCAGCATTTTCTGAAGCAGAACGTGCTGCCTTAGATTTTAGTTTAGCAGCTTCACAAGTACCAAATGCAGTGAATGCAGAGATTAAAAAACGTTTATATGCCTATTGGAATGAAGGTGAAATTGTAGAAATGCTTGGCGTTATTTCGTTGTTTGGCTATCTCAACCGCTGGAATGATTCTATGGGAACAACTATGGAAAAAGGTGCTATTGAAAGTGGTAATCAATATCTTGGAAAACATGGTTTTGAAATTGGAAAGCATGATGGGTCGGTTTATTAGATTGTCATTCCTATGAAAGCAGAAATCTAGATTGCTACGCCCTGAATGACAAATTTTAAAAATTGCATTTTTCTAAGAATTCAGAACTTGTCCAACTTTTAATTTTAATACGTTTAAAACATTCTCCTCAAACCAAGGGTTCTTAATTAGCCAAAAACGGTTTCTCGGACTGGGATGTGGTAATACGAAATAGTCAGGTAAATAATCTTTGAAATTCGCAACCGTTTCAGTTAAGGTAGGTTTCGCTTTTTCTTTCAAATAGTATTTTTGAGCATACATCCCAATTAAAATCACCAATTCAATATGTTTCATTTCATCAAATAATGGTTGATGCCATTGTGGTGCACATTCTGGTCTTGGTGGTAAATCGCCACTTTTCCCTTTTCCAGGATAACAAAATCCCATGGGAATAATCGCAAATTTTGTCTCATCATAAAACTCCTCATCAGAGACATTTAACCATGTACGCAATTGCTTCCCAGAGGCATCATCCCATGGAATTCCTGATGCGTGAACTTTAGTTCCTGGTGCCTGACCGATAATTACAATTTTAGAATCTGGATGTCCTGTTGCAACTGGTCTTGGACCTAAAGGAAGATGTTGTTCGCAGATTCTGCACTGTCGTATGTTGTGTGTAATAGTGCTTCCATTTAACTTTAGTAAATTAAGACACTTCGACTGCGCTCAGTGTGACAGCTGGATAACTATTTCTTACCTCCAACCACAATTACAATCTCACCTTTTGGAGGTTTGTTGGTATAATGCTCTAAAACTTCTTTTGCTGTACCTCGAATTGTTTCTTCATACAGTTTTGTCAACTCTCGTGATACAGAAACAGGTCTGTCTTCACCAAAATACTCACAAAAATGAGCTAAGGTTTTTAACAATTTGTGCGGACTTTCATAAAAAATGATGGTTCGAGGTTCTTCGGCTAATAAGAGCAATCGTGTTTGTCGCCCTTTTTTTACAGGAAGAAATCCTTCAAATACAAATTTGTCATTAGGTAAACCAGAATTTACTAAAGCTGGAACAAAGGCTGTTGCTCCTGGTAAACATTCTACATCAATATTATGTTCTACACAAGCTCTGGTTAACAAAAACCCTGGATCAGAAATGGCTGGTGTTCCTGCGTCACTAATGAGTGCAATTGACACTCCGCTTTTAAGTTTCTGAATTAAACCTTCAACCATTTTATGTTCGTTATGCATGTGATGACTTTGCATGTGTGTTGCAATTTCAAAATGCTTGAGAAGCTTCCCTGAAGTTCGTGTGTCTTCAGCTAGAATTAAATCGACTTCTTTGAGCACTTCAACAGCTCTAAAAGTCATATCTTTTAAATTTCCTATTGGAGTCGGAACAATATAGAGTTTAGGCATTATCATTTTGATTATTTTCAAATTTACAATCTTTACTCTATATTAACGCAACCATTACTAGTATTTGGTATCTAGTATTAAACTAACCTATGTTGAAAAAGTGCCTTTTTGTTATTTTTTTATGTGTTTTTTATGTGCAGTCTGAAGCACAAACCACAGATTTAGCAGTATTGGTTGAGGCACAAAATACCAGTAACGTTGATGTATCACAAGTTCATATTTACCAGGAATTTCAATACATTATCACGATACTTAATTCTGGTAACTTAGTGGAAAATGCAACATTTATTCAGGAAATTAATTCGAACATAACGGTTGCTTCTTATGACTATCAAAATGCTTCAGGAGGTGCAGGTATAGTTACGGATTTCTTTTTAGACCCAACCACAAATAACTTATCAGGAACTGTTACATCACTGCCTGCAAACTCCAGTATAGAAATTAAAGTTTCTGTCGTTGCTCCAACATTTGTAGGAGGTGTTGCAACCAATGTAACTGTAGCTCCACCAGAAAACACAACAGACATCGATAGCACAAATAACCAATCTATCATTTCTTTAGATGTCACAGATCTTGACATTGACTTTACAGTAACTCTCAGCCAGATCACACCAAATGAAGGCACACCAATTAATGCTTGGGGAGACAATGTGACCTATCAATTTACAATTCAAAATAACAGTAGTATTGCTTTTCCTTTAGATGCCTTTGCAATGAATATGAGTAGTAATCCTATTGAAAACGGAGAAGCAGATGCACAAATTCAATCTTTAGAGTGTATTTCGACCACAAATGGAGTGGAATGTCCCGAAAACCTTCCATTTTCAGCAGATATTCAAAATGTAGATGCTGGTGTGGAAATTTTTGCATTTAATGAAAGTATTGTATTTCCGGTAAATGGAGCCATTACTTTTGAAGTTGTTGTCAAATTTCTTGAAGGACCTTGTGCTGAAACTCCTGATGTTATTACTATAGAAAGTAATATTGGAATCGTATTAGATCACGCCAATATATCTTCTAATGAATCTAATCTAGTCAATACACTTCTATTAATACCTGAGGCTTGTTTATTAACAGATCTTGCCATTGAAACGGAAGTGATTCAACCCACAAGTGGAGGTATAAGTGACTGGAGTGATCTTGTTATTTTAGAAACAGTGGTGTCTAACTTAGGAACTTTTGATGTACCAATTCGTTTTTTTCTTCAGAATATAACTTCAGCTGCTGGCACATGGAATTTAATAAGTGTGACGTGTACTGGAACTACTGGAACTTTAAATTGTAGCGATGTCACATTTTCTTTAGGTGGTGAGTTCTGGAACACTTTTATCTTCGATATTCCTGCAGGAGCAACCATTACTGTTGAAACCGTTTTAAATTATGTTGAACCTCAATGTAATCCGAATCCTTCACAATATACATCTCAAATTAGAAGTGCTATTAACATCATTCCTGAAGATGTTATAGATATTGATTACAGTAATAATTTTGATGATGATTATGTCGTCCTTTTTCCTGCGGAAGAATGTCCGTTTTCAGACCTGTCAGTTACTAAAACTCAAATTGATCCACAATTACCGCTTGGTGGCTCAGTCCAAAGTCCGATGCCATGGGGAAACGTCACTTATGAAATCACAGCAAGTAACATTGGTGATGAAGATACCTTTATGACATTAGTTGATTTGTATGCCAGTTCAGGTTCTGGTGCCACAGGTATTTTAAGAAGTGTCGAGTGTACATCAGCAACAGGAGGTGCTTCTTGTGGTTCTATTGAAATCCAAAACATTGATATAGAAATAGATCAAAATTCTGAAGACTCCACTTTTTGGGAAATTACTGAAGCTGATAACTGGTTCATGCCTGCAGGTTCTTCAGTGACCTTTAGAACAGTTCATTCGTGGCTTCCTGATTGTAACAATGAACCAATTCCTGTCATTAATAGCGTCAATGTATTAGCTTATGGTGGAACTCCTGATGGTAATAACACCAACAATGGCTTTTCTGTAACGACGTATTTCACACCTTGTGTTGATTTAATTATTCAAACATTTCCTTCATCTTCAACAACACCTGTAAATTCAACGTTCAACTGGATTGTTGATATTACTAACAGTAACACCAGTTCAACAGCCATTGATGCTACTTTTTCTGACACTATAAATCCAGCATTCGCTATAGTTGGAACACCAATATGTCAAGTGCAAAATGGTACAGCCACCTGTATGACTAACTTTACTGTTAATGGCTCTAACATAACAGGAACCATACCTTTGTTAGAAGCAGGTTCAACTATACGAATTACAATTCCTGTTCAGGCTCCAAATTATGGAGGTGTTTTTAATAATACGGCAAGTGTGTTTCCCAGTACTATAAATAATGAGGAACTAACGCCTGAAACTAATATCTCTATCAGTAGCGCTCAGGTTGTATCGCCTGCTTTGGTTAAAAGCTATGATCCTGAAACCATTTTTGCAGGTGAAACAAGCACCTTAACATTTACAATTAATAATGTATCTACAAATCCAGCACAAACTGCTATTGCTTTTACTGACAATCTTGCTCCAGAACTAAGTTTAGTGAACGCTCCAACATGGGTAAATGCAAATGGATGTACTGCCAATTTTATTGGAAATTCAGGCGATAACTTTATTGGTGTAACCGATTTAACATTTCCGGAAGGTGTAAGTAGTTGTTCATTTGCTGTTGAGGTCACTTCAGATGATATTGGAGTCTATTTAAACAACAGCTTAAATTTTAGTAATCAGAACAATATTGACACGACGCAAACCGAAGCAACACTAACGGTTATTGAAGACACCTCTGATGTTGATATTGAAGTACTAAAAACCGTTTCTGAAGCCTCTGTGTTCTTAAATGATGACGTAGATTTTACCATTACTGCCACTAATATTGGAACAACAACAGCAACACAAATAGAAATTTTAGAACATTTACCTGCTGGTTATCAATACGTGTCACATACAACAACTCAAGGAACATACGATACCATGTCATACATCTGGAGTTTGTCGGTTTTAAACCCTAATCAATCTGAAAGTTTAACGATGACGGTTCGTGTGATTTCTTCGGAAAACTTATTGAATACAGCACTTTTAAATCAGGTAAATGAGGTGGATCGGGATGACACAAACAATGAAGATTCGGCTGAAACTTCAGTTGACAATTGTTTGAATGTTCCTAAGGGAATTTCTCCGAATAATGATGGTTTAAATGATGTATTGTTTATTCCGTGTTTAGAATTGTATCCCAAAAATTCTATTAAAATATTTAATCGCTACGGAACCCTTATATTTCAGACCGATGCCTATGAAAACAATTGGGATGGCAGAGCAAACAGAGGGTTTCCTAAGAGTTCAAATATATTACCTGTTGGAACATATTTCTACATTTTAGAAATTTCTGAAGCGATAGAACCTGTAATGGGTTGGGTGTATTTAAATTACTAATTATTACGAAAATTTACTTTCGATAATCTCCATAAATCGATTTTCTACCTCCTCTTTTCCAGACCAGTTATTGTAATCTGGTTTTACAATATCGTTAATTAAACGAGTGGCATCAGCATAAGATTGGGCAGTATTTAGCTGAGAAATAACGCGATCATAATCTTCTGTTTTACCACCAAACAAATGCTTTATAAAGGCTATTTTATCATTAAGTCCGATATTTAAAGCCCCTTTTTTTAATTTATCATTCAAAGATTTTTTCACATTGGCTTCCGAAACAGGTTCAAACTCTGGAATGTCTTCAAATCCAGCTGTGATATCTTCTAAATGAGTCGTTGGTTTGTCCTTTTGAGCAACTACAGTTTCTATAATCTCATCAACCTCCTGAGATTCCTGAGGCATCTGAGCAACCATGTCTTTTATTTTTTCCATGACAGGCTCGTAGATATGATCATCTTCTTTCTCGTCGAGATTGATATAAATCCTGTCTTCAATTTCAATATTATCACTTACTTTATTATTGAAAGCAGTATCTAACATCCCAAAGAAAGAGGAGTTGCTTCCAATTGTAGGTAAATCTCCATCGAGATTTTCATGAGCAAATTTAAGTACACTCAACTTTTCATATAGCGCAGAAACTTCGGTATGCA
>JAAEZL010000058.1:15054-19186 GCA_018222875.1 Algicola sp. | reverse complement strand
ATAGTAATATTCTTTATCCTGATAGTACAATACAATCTTCTCAAGATTCCCACTCACTATCAGAAAGGAGAATATTAAAGCAAAACCCATTTATAGAGGCTAACACAAAGGATGTTAGCCTTTCTTGTTTAAAAGAGGAATGCATTATTCCTGTATTTGCCAAGGATAATGAAAGAACTATAGCACATCAAGAGTTTATAGAGATAACTCAAGACTGTGTTAGTAGAGTTTTTAATAATCAGCAGATTGATAAACCAGAAATAAGGGTGAGTCACCAAATTAAGGGTAGAACCAGTGATGCTATACACAAGTCAGCCAATGAATTGTTAGATGCTGATGTTACCCAATACTTTGAAAGGATGGCTTTTATGGTAAGAATACCATCTATCACAGAAACTATTAATGGTAATCCTTTATCCTTGATGGTAGGAGGTGTTAGAGCTTATAACCATGAAAACCTTTACAGTAAGAAGACATATGAAAAATTCAAGTTTTTTATTGGATTCCAAAATATGGTATGTTGCAATATGTGTATATCATCAGATGGCTTTGTGTCAGAAATGAGAGTAGGTGGGTATGATGAGCTTCAAGCTAAAATAACGGAAACTATAAAAGGCTATGAAGCAGAAAACCATTTAAAGTCAATGAGAAACCTCACACAACAAAGTATTACAGAACATCAATTTGCACAGTTAATTGGTAAAGCAAGACTGTATAATTATCTGCCTAAAGAACAAAGAAAGGAACTGCCACAAATGGACTTTGCAGATAGACAAATGAATACCATAGCAAAAGACTATTATGAGGATAAGAGCTTTTGTAAAGATGAAAACGGAAACATCAATTTATGGAATGTCTATAACCTTTTTACATCTGCCAATAAGAGTTCTTATGTAGATGCTTTTCTGGATAGAACTGTCAATGCTTTTGAATTTACAAATGGATTGGCACAAACTCTCAATGGGGATTCTAAGTATTCTTGGTTTTTAAGTTGAGTTGAAATGACCCATCCATTACTTTTTGGATGGGTTTTTTAAACCTTTAATACTATCAGAAGAATAGAAATATGCATTACCTTTTTTAACATACTCTAATTTACCATCTTGACGAAAATGCATCAAGTCACAGCTTTTAATTTTTCATAACTCTCTAGCTTCTTTAGATGTCAACCATTTTTTGTCGTCCACAATATTATTTTTTCATTAGTCGTAATGCTACTAATTAATTACAAATTAGTTTGTTAACATTAAATGGAAAACATATGAGAAATCCTATTGAAATTACCCTTTTATTAAGTTAAATTTGAAAACTACTCAGAGAAAATTATGATTAAAATAAGAAGTAAAAAAGCGGAAAAAATAATTTCTGAAATTATAGACCAGTATGCTTATGCAGACAACTCAGAAAGACCATGGATTATAGGATTTAGTGGTGGAAAAGACTCTACAGTGTTGCTTACACTGGTGTGGATTGCATTACAAAGAATTAAAAATGAAAAGCCATATCCCTATCAATTAAGAAGACCAGTTTATGTAGTATGTAATGATACAATGGTTGAGAACCCAATTATTGCAAGTTACGTTGAAGATGTTTTAGCAAAAATAACAGAAGCTGCAAGAAATGAAGGTCTTCCAGTTATAGTAAAGAAAACCACACCGAGATTAGATGAATCTTTCTGGATTAATGTTTTAGGAAAAGGTTATCCTGTTCCGAATAATACTTTTAGATGGTGTACAGATAAACTAAAGATAAGACCAACTTCTCATTTTTTATTAGAACAAATTGACGAAAAGGGTGAAGCTATAGTTCTTTTAGGAACAAGATATGATGAGAGTGCAACAAGGGAAAGGTCAATGCGTAAACACGAAGTTGAAGGTAAAAGACTTTCAAAACATAATACTACTGCCAACACTTATGTTTATGCACCAATTAAGGAGTTAATGTTAGAAGAGGTTTGGTATATCATAAATTCAATACCATCACCATGGGGTTTTGATAATTCAATATTATTTCAAATTTATGCTGATGCGAGTGCTGATGACTATGAATGTCCTACTGTAGTGACTAATAAAGAACACTCTTCTTGTGGTCAAAGTAGATTTGGTTGTTGGACATGTACTGTGGTTAAAAAAGATAAATCTATGTCTGCATTGATTGACAATGGTCAAAATTGGATGCAACCATTATTGGGTTATAGAAATAGCCTTCAGGATGAAAGAAATGTGCATGAACATAGAATGCCAGAAAGAAAAAATGGTCAAGAAGCTGTTTCTGAAGATGGAAGAAATTATGGTCCTTATAGGGATTGGTACAGAGCTAAAAAACTTAGAGAATTATTGGAGATTCAAAAGGAGGTACAAAAGGAAAAGCCTCATGTAAACCTCATAACGAATCAAGAACTGATAGCAATTCAAGTGATTTGGAGTAGAGAAATGATATTCGATTTCAATGTTGGAGACATCTACAAAAAAGTATTTAACAAAGAGATTAGTACTAATAATATTAAGTCTTTGGATGATACTGAGAAAAGGATACTGAAAGACGTTTGTGATGGGGATATGTCTTATTATAATTTAATAGACAATCTACTTACACTTCAAGAAACAAAGACATTAATGATATCAAAGTATGGGCTTCACAATGATGTGGAGAACCGAATTGAATCATTTGTAAAAGAATTAGAAGAATGAAAATTGATAAAATAAAATTAGAAAATTTTAGAATTTATAAGGGTCATAATACAATAGACTTTAATTCTAAAAGCTCTAAAAACATTAGTGTAATTGCAGGTAAAAATGGGTTTGGAAAAACTACATTTCTTACTTCTTTAATTTGGTGTTTTTATGGAAAATTAATGGCTCAGGTTGAAGATAAATACAAAATTGATATTAAGAACTTAGGTGGATATGAGCCATATGTTAAGTCTTTGTTGAATAGGGATGTCAAGAAAGAGGAATCATCAAATATTCTCTCTGTTGAAATAGAATTAGAAGATTTGTTAATACCATCAATTCCTTGCAGGACTGTGAGTATTAAAAGAAGTTACAATTTTGACTTACAGGAAGAATCTATTGAGATTTTAATTGATGGTGATGAAAATGAACTTACTAAGTCTGTAGGATATGAGGTGTTTATAAACGACTTTATACTACCTAGGGAAATTGCAAAATTCTTCTTCTTTGATGCAGAAAAAATTGTTTCACTAGCAGAAGCAAAATCTAAAAGTGAGTTAAGAAGTTTAAGCAAGGCTTATTCAGAAGTTTTAGGTATTAAAAAATACGAAGAGCTGAAGAAAAATTTAGAATCTTTATTAACCAAGTTAAGACGCAGAGGTGTTAATGAGTTACAACAAGCTAAACTTGAAGCGTTAATATCTGAAGAAGAAGTTTTAGAAAAGCAGATTAATCATAATTCAGATAAACAAACTGAAATAGATGCTCAAGTATCGATTCTTAAACAAAAAAGTGATAGCCTTCAGGAAAAGTTAATCAGGGAGGGGAACTCAATTACCTTAGAAGAATTAAAAGAATTAAAGTCTAAAAGAAATGAAATGAAAGAAGAAGCTAAAGCTATTAAAAATGGACTTAAAAAGTTATTAGACTTAGTACCTCTTGTTTTAGCTGGGAAACATTTGAAAAGGTTAAAAGAGCAATTAGAACGTGAGAGTAATTTACTCTATGGTATAATTGATGAAAAGTTAATAGAAAAAGAATTAAAAGCCTTTTCAGAGAATATTCTGGCAAGTTTAAATGCTTTAGAACTAGATGATAAAATAAGGTCTGAAGTCGAGAACAATATTAAAGTTCAGCTAGAAAGTAAACTTAATTCTGAGGATAAAAGTAAAGTTGCTGGTAAAATCTATCTGGAATTTACAGAAGAAAGATATAGGGAGTTTCAAGCTATTTATAACAATATCAAAACCACATTTTTAACTCAATTTAATGACATAGTTAAAAGTGAAAGAGTTAATAGAGCTGTATTAAGTAGAACTCTTAATAAAATTAAACAAGCTGAGGCAAGAAAAGATAATCACTTAGCTAAGCAATTTAGAGAGGAAAAACTTCAAGCTGATTCTGAGATATTGAAACTTAATGAGTCCAAAAATCAGTTAATAGAGGAGCTTGGAATTCTA
>JAAEZL010000058.1:0-15044 GCA_018222875.1 Algicola sp. | reverse complement strand
ACATAAATATGCAAATCAGAAAAAAGTGAGAGTTGAGTATGAAAAGGAATTTAATCTTATTGAAACGGATAAGAAGAAATATGATGTAACTGTAAAGTTACTTGAAAAGATAAATCAACTTATAATCAAGATAAAACAAGAGAAGAAATATTCACTACAGAAATCCATTTCTTTAGGATTAAAAAAACTGATGCACAAGAAAGATTTCATTGCCAATGTAAGAGTAAATATTGTTGATGATGTTATGGATATTGATTTGTTGGATAAGAACAATAATATTATTGATAAAGATTCTCTTTCAAAAGGAGAACAGCAACTTTATGCAACAGCCCTTTTGAAGGCATTGGTTGATGAATCAGGTATTCGTTTTCCTGTTTTTATTGATAGTCCATTACAGAAGTTTGATAAGTACCATTCTAAGAATATTATTCAGGAGTTTTACCCTAGTATATCTGAACAGGTGGTATTGTTTCCTCTTCTCGAAAAAGAACTTTCTGAGAATGAATATGAACTATTAAAGCCTAATCTTAACAAGGCATTTTTAATTCATAATGAAGAGGGTGCATCTAGTTTGAGGTCTTTACCTGTTGGTAAATTATTTAGTGAATTTAAAAAAGAAAAAGATGTTTACGCATATTAGAACAAGTAAAGAAAACAGAGATGTTGTTGCTCAATTAACTAGGAAGCTAAACCTTGGTACTGAAAATATCATTTCAAGAATTGCCTTAACTTATTCCTTATCATTAGATAGAAAAATGGATATTACTAATATTCAAAATTCTAGTGGTAAGGAATATTCCAGTAAGGTGCTTTTTGGTGATTATATGGATTACTATTTAGGGATGGTTGCATTGCACTATAACTTACATATTTCTGACAAAGACCTTGCAAAGTACATTAAGATGCATATTGATGATGGATTAGAGTTGCTAAATGATGAAGTACATTCTAAGTCTAATCTGGATGGTTTCGATTTTTTGGTTGATAAGGTGACTAGCTCATTAAACACAATTTAATTTTTATCTATGAATTTGACCTTATGCTTCACTTTTAAAACATTTGGGAATTTTGGTATTAAATCTTGATTTTTTGATAAGCGTATTTCAATATCATCACGATTCCACCAAGATGTCCAAATGTTTTTTTCGCGAAGTGACTCTAGCTTTTCTGTAAGAGCTGCTGATAATTGTGTATTAACAGCCAAAAAATATCCAGAAGATTTATGGGTTTCTACAGTGTCTCTAATATCTAGAACTTTATTTTTCCCAATAGTTTTAATACTGGTCTTGCATTGACCAACTACTTTGATAGTATTTATTGGTGGATGATTTTTAGAAATAAACCTTTTGTCAATTTGTGCCCATTCAATAATTAAATCTCTTCCTTTATCTCCTTGGTTTATTGGTGCTGGTTTCCTAACAGTTTTAATATTAGGTTCTCTTTCTAATAATGATTTAATAAGATTTTCAAATTCTTCAGGGCATACCTTTTCAAGCCAGATAAAAGAAGGAATTGGAAATAAGATTTCAGCCTCCTTATTATGCCTATTCCTTACTACTTCTCTTTCTATTTTAAATTCTGAAAAACCTGATAGCCTACCTAAGGCTATTACATATGGTTTTGCCAATGCTATTAACATATTTTCTAGTGGTAAAATAGGATATTTTATATTTTCATTTGTTAATGCATGACTTAGTTTTCTAATCTCATTTTTTGCCTCATTACTAATGAAATTAAAGATTTTATCGTCTACGATTAAATTACCGTTAACGCCTGAAAGAATAGATGGGGAAAAATCGAAATTCTTGTATAAGGTCTCTATGTATTGAGAAAGGTCTTTTGATTTTATCACAGTCACTTCGTTTTTCATATCATAATAATAATCATAGCTAGGTCTGATTCGACTTCCATGATTAATTTCAAAAGAGGTTTCATACAAACTTTTAATAACATCTTTAAAAATCTCATTCATAGAGTAGTCTCTTTTATTATTTGATATAATAAACCCTTTATGGTATTCAATAAGGTTGTTTTTTTCCATACATTCATTACAAGGACATCCAGCAAAAGACCAAAATATACTTCTCCATAAATGAATGGATGTTATTAAATGGAAAATTTTTTCCTTAAGTTCAATCTCATTAGAAAAGTTAATTTGTTCAGGCATGATATATCTTCCATATATCTCATTTTCTATTACAGGATGAGGTATATCAAATATAGATGTGGAAAACTTTGTAGTGGATAATCTTAAAAAAACACTAAACATAAGTCCCAAAATTACATGCGCATCTGTTCTGTCACCAGAGTAAAAGACATCATAAGTTCTTATGAGATAATGAAAGGATAGTTTCTCTGATTCTTCAATATTCATGAATATTGAAAGACCAGAGGCATTGTCAGTACTTATTCTAAAGTGATATTCATTTTCGTAGTTTAATATTAAACCTAAATCATCACATAAATTACTGATATATATAGTTATTTCATCATTCATATTAGCTTTAAAACAGGATGAATTAAATCACAAATATGGCACACGCCATATCTTTTAAAGATGTTTTTCTAGCGGCTAATTCAGTAGTTGTCCATTGTGCAAGGTTTCCTATATCAATATTTAAACCTACAGAAGACGCTTGGAAAATAGGTCTCTTTATATTAAATGAGTCATTGCTTCCAGCTACATTATCCGTTGCCCCCATAAATGTTAAATTTTCTAAAGAATTTTTCAAAGGCTCTAAACTACTATCAATATTTGTACCTGTAGCATTTCTTGGATATACATGTTCAATTGTAGTACTAGTAAAATCATATACTCTGGTTTTGTCCATACATGTAGGATTTCCATTTGCCCCTTGTTCATACCATCTTTTGAAATGCTCTAATGTCATAAGTAAATACTTGAGAGGTTTATTTCCACCACCAACTTTGTATGATAATCCATCCAATGCTGCTCTAAATTGCGTCAATGTAACTTTGGAACTCATTAAGTTATTTAAGTCTGTTCTAAAGTCTAAAATGTTATATGTCGTAGGGTTAGCTCTAATTAAAAGGCAATGTCTATGAAAAACTGTAACGGCAGCTTCTATATGGGCATTTGATAACACTTTGTATTTAAAAAGGAAAAGCTCTAATATTTGAGTCATTTCAGAAAACTTGCTTTCACCTAACTTATATGATGCTAGTAAAATTGGAATTGAAACTGTTAGTCCCAATTCTCTAATTAATAAATTAAGTCTATTTCTATCCCATGCTGTAATAGGTTGGCTTGTATTGGGGTATGGCCATGAACCAACAGATATTTTTCTAGCTATTTGTATTTCAGTTTGTATTGTTTTTGTAGTAACTAGAATTTGGTTGGCTTCTAAATTCGATATTGAAGCATTATTATGTTGTGGGTAAAAACTTGAAAGAAAATCATCAAACAGTGTATTTCTGCCAGCTCTTGAACCATTATTGGATTGATATATCCATCTTAAGAAATTCTCAGTAGATTTAGACTTATCTTTTAGAATATCATCCCAGTAAGATTCTGTGGAATTTTGTTGAGTTTGGAATCCCTCTAACAATTCTAAAGTTTTAGCTCTCAATAAGTCTCCTTCAGTTAAACTTTTTCCTCTGTCATTCAACACTTGAAATAACTTATAAGCCTCTTGAGTATTATAGGTTACAATATGGATAATAGAAAAATCACTATCAATCACTAATTGGAAAATTTCTAGGGAATCCAATTTGTCAACAATTAAGGCAGATGATGGCATTAATTCTTGGATTTTTGATATCAGACTTTCATAAACTAATTTAATTCTATTATGAGACTCTCTTGATGGGGCTGGGTCTAACCCTCTAATTAAATCTTTAAAAAATTGACTGTCGGCATTTGATAAAATTAAGGATTCAACAACACGAGTTTGCCTATTTACTTCTTGTCTAAACTCAATAAATCGAAATGTTAATCTTTCAATTCTACTTTGAATTATGCTTTGATTTGTAGTATCCCCTGATGATATAGTTTGAGCAAGTAAACTATGGTAGACTTTAATTATAGCTGCAATTGTTAATACAAAGGTTGCACATCTTTGCTGTCCATCAACAAGTTCGTGTCTTTTTTGGTTCACTACCCCTGTTACAGTACTTTCAACACTAACCATTCCGCCAAAAAAATGGTTGATTGGTGTTCCGTTTTTCCTTTTATTATAGGTTTCTTCTAAGTCTTTTAAGTAATCTTCTAATTCAGATATTTCCCAAGCATAACTTCTTTGGTATTTGGGTACTCTAAACATGGGTGAGTTACTAAAAAATGTTCCTACTGCCGCGTGTACAGGGTCTACTCTCATTTTTTTTATTTTAAGTTAAATAGCTTATTCTCTCTCTAATAATTCCTCTATAAAAGCATCTGGGTTATTGAAATAGCTTTCGTCTTCTCTAAGTTTACTTTGTATAATCTCGAAACCACCATTAGCATATTCTTCAACAACTTTTATTATTTCTTCAGCGTCAATTAACGCTTTATAATCTTTCTTAGACTTTGATAAAGCTAATAATATTAAAGCATCTGCTAACTCACCACCATTATTATATATAACACTAAATTTAAAAGCACTATCTGTTCCGCCACTACCAAGAGCTACTCTTTTATCATTTATAAATCCAATAATGGCAGCCCAAGTATAGCATTCCCATAATTGTGAAAAATATTTCCTATTAGTTGTTTCTTTTGACCCTTGTACACCTGAAAGTTTATCCATAATGGATTTTCTGTGAGTGATTTTATATTTTAATCTTTTATCTGATAGTTCTGCAACTAGTGACATCATTTTAGTTTTTAATTGGGGTTATATTAGTGTATGCTTCCTTTCTGTCCATGACTTTATTTCCAGTATCATTCTTTATTTTTAGATGAAATAATCCGTTGACATAGTCTTTATTTTTTATATCATCAATTTCATCTTCAGCAATATCCTTTGTAATTACTATACTTTGGTTAAATGTGTGAGATATTGACTCTAAATAGGCGAAGGTTGCTTTATCATCCAGATTTGAAGTTGGGGCATCAGTAATAAATGGATACGAAGCATCCTTATAATCATTAGTTAATGAAATAATAGCATTGATTATACACATTTTCATTAATGTATAATGCCCTGTGTTATAATTCTCTAATTCTCTTCCTTCACTATCTACATTTAAAACTCTAAATGTTTCTCTATCAATTTTAATAAAACCATCAATTGTGTTGTTAACACTAGTTATATCCCCGAAACTCATATTTGCTTCTGATTCAATTTGGTCAATAAGTTTGTCATATTCTTTCTTTTCAATGTCAGCAATATGTTTTGACAAATATTTAGTGTACTTCGAAATTTCTTCTTCTAAAACCTTTACATCTTCATTGGTCCTTTGAATTTTATTCAAATCACCTTCTAATTTTGCAATATCCATTTCTGCATCTCTTATAGATGCTTTCATTCCCTCAATCTTTCTGTTTAAATTTCTAATTACTTCATTCAGAGTTTTGTACTCTCCATGTTTTTTTCTGTGAGTTTGTGCTCCTTCTGAAATATCAATACCTCTCTTAGTATAAAGTTTGTCAATTTCATCATTAACTGCTTGAAGTTTTTCTTGATATATATTCCTCTCTTCATAGGCATCATTAAGTTTTTTCCTATGGGCAAGAATCTCATCTTTGATTGAGTCGTAATTTCTACTGAGACTTGCTAATTTAGTTTTAAAGGTCAAAACCTCCCTATTTATTTGTTCATTTTCTTCTGATAGGTATTCTGGTTTTAGCTTTCTATTTAATTTAGCCTTAATATTATTCCATGGTTCAGTATCCTTTTCTGCTGGTCTATCACAAATCAGACAAACTTCTTTTTCGAGCATTTTATTTAGATATACATCTCCAGGCACATCTTCTGGAAGTTCATATTCTTTATTGATAAGAGATTGTCTATAATCTTCAAACTCTATTAGCTTGTCGGCTGCTCCTTGAAAAAGATGCTTAGTTCCATACAACATCCACAAACTCGAGAATTTTTTACGTTCATTAATGTCTAAACGTTCTATAGTTTTGTTAATAGTTTCAATATCATTTTCGATTTCTCTTTTTTCCTCATTCAATGTAGGAAACTCAACTAAAGCTGCTAAAGCTGTTTCAACCTCTTCTAGTTGTTCTTCTCTCTGACCTAAGGTTTTAGTTTTTTCTTCTATTAATGTTTTATTATTGGAAATAGCATTATTCTTTAATTCTATTTCTCTTGACAATTCCTCATATTTTCTTATATCAGTTGATAATTTACCAACTTCTTTTCTTGCTCTATTTGTGATTTTCTTGTTGACTTCGGAAATTATACTATTCATTATTTTATAAAGGGGTACATAAGAAATGTAGTCAATAGCCTTTCTAATAGTGCCTTTATTATCAAAATCAATTAATTTATCAAGTGCCTCACCCTGAAACCAGATATACGGACTAATTTTAGAAGGGAATAGTTTTTCGATAATGTCCTTTGCTTCTTGGTTTTTGGCAATTTCAGTATTTGATGTCTTAGGGTCAACATACTCAACTGTAAGTGTAGATGGTGATATATTCCAATTCCCATTACTAAAACAATTGTCTAATTCTCTTCTTTTTATTAAGAATTGTCTCTTTATAGTGTAATCAATATTCCTTGAGCTTCTTCTTTCATTATTATTCTTAACTACTATTTCAACAGATGTTTCTACAAGGTCCTCGATATCTGTTGATTCATATTTGACTTTGTCATTTACAAAGGATATTCCTAGGTTCTTGGTGGAAACCCAGTCCTTACCAGTGACGAATATTTTATCATTTAAAACCCAGTAGAAAGCATCAAAAAGTTTTGATTTTCCAGAAGCAATTGAACCAGCTATGATATTCAAGCCATCTGTAAACTCAATTTTATTATTGTCTCCGTAATATGATTGAAAGTTTTTTAGTTTGATTGATTTTATAAACATGCTTTTTTAATTGATTTTATTATACAAATCATTTTCCAGACTCTTAGCTACGCTTCCCTCTTGTGAATGTGAACTATCTACTTCTACAACATAGTCAACTAGTTTTTTGGAAATTTCAAGAAGAATAGTTTTATCTAAATTTGTATCACTAAAGTTATCAGTCTCTTTTATTATACTTTCTAAGAGCCTGTCATTGGTTGTTTTCATTTTATTTAATTTTATCGTTTTCTATATTTTCGTTTATTAATTCAAAGACATCTAGGTTAAATTCATCAGCGACTTCTCGTATTTTATCATTAATTACTTCCATCATATTTTCACTAGAGTATAAGAAATTAGCGACTCTTCTTAATTCCCCTTGAAAAATTCTTATCTCCATATCTCTTAGGTCAGCATCTTCATGAATTAACGAATCCATATTTGGGGTGACTATCATGTCATAAATATTTGCATATTCTTTACCGTCATGAAGCCTCAATACTCTACCCCTTCTTTGAATGAACTGTCTTGGATTTCCAGTACTAGCACAGAAAATGGCATTTTTAGTTATAGGAATGTCAACACCTTCATCTAGTGCCTTCATTGCCGTAAGTATTTCTAATTCTCCGTTCTTAAATTGGTTTAATATTTTGTTTCGGTTTTTAGTTTCTCCTAAGAACTGATAGGTCTTATACCCAAAGTCATTAATTATCTCTGAATATGCATTAATTATTCTTTCATCTTCTGCTTCAATTTCAGCATTATCTACAGTCTCATTGTTTGCTTCATAACCCTCAGGGACATAGACAAAAGTGTATTTTAAAGTCTCATTTTTTAATTTAACATCTTCAAATATTTGCTTCAAACATTCTTTTTTATTCTGAGCCTTATGTATAATTCTTTTTCTCTGAATTAGTTTTTGAGTTGCAGAGTCTTTCCATCTATCATTAATGAAATCATAATGTTTAACTAGTTCTCGTGTTATTTTTAAGTATTCCTCTAATTCGTCGTGTTCAAGATTTACAAAATACGGATAATAATAGTAGGGAGTTAAAAACTCTTTATCAATAGCTTCTCGCATTGAAAACTTGTAAGTATATGCAGGTGGGAAAGAATTGAAAAATTCATATAATCTGGATGAACCAATGTCATCATAAATTCTTTCAGGTGTTGCAGATAATCCAATTCTTTTTGAAATATTATGAGGTAAATTTCTTAAAGAAGTAGGAGCACCCAGATTATGAGCTTCGTCAGCTATCAATAGAGTGTTTTTATCACTAATTTTTTTTACTAGTTTCTGACATTTAGCTTTGTTGAATGTAGCATAGGTTGTAATAAAGACATAGTTGTGGTTGTCTCCAATCTTATGTTTTTTATTGAAAAGAACACGTTTTAATTCTCCTTCCCAGTTTTTACTTTTTGTTGTGGAAATAATAGATTTAAAGTTGAATTTTTTTGCTTCATCAATCCATTGATTTACTAGTGTTACAGTGGGTACTGTTATAATTATAGAATATTCTTTGTTTTTTCTGAACTCTTCCACAGCACAGTTTAGGGAAGTAATAGTTTTACCTGTTCCGGTAGCCATAGCAAAAATTCCTTTAAATTCATTTTTAATCCATTCTGAATTTGCTTCTTTTTGATATGGTCTTGGCTCAGACTTTTTTCCTCCAAATGATGGAAAATGAGGCTCATTATTTAAGTTAGATAATTCAATATTTATTTCTTTTTGAATTTCTTTAGAAAACTTCCGGTAACTTCTTTTTATATATTTATTTGCTTCACTTTCTAAATAGTCTTTATCAACTTTTCTAAATCCAATTTCATTTAACTTGTCTTTTAATTCACTTGATTTAATTTCCAGAATTTTCCAGTCTTCATCCCCATGTTCAAAGGTATTTTCAAACTCTTCAATAGTAGAATTAATGTTTTTTGTAGCAAATGATTGATTCCAAAAAGAGCAGAATGCATTAGTATCCTCTCTATTAAATAGAAAGGCTTGTTCAGAAGCATTGGCTGAACCAGATAATACAACTATATTACCTTTGTTATCTTTAAAAATACTATTCTTATGATGCGATATTCCTCTGGTGTCATTAGAATTGATTAATACTTTAAGCTCTAATAAATTATTGTGAATTAAATAAGAAATACATTGAGAAAAAAGTTCAGAATTTTTTCCTTCTAAAGCATTTTTCAATTCTGCTAAATCTTGAAATACATTTAATTTGTCTAAACTGTAATTATTATTTGACAATATTTTGAAGTCGTTTTCAGAAATACGCTCATTACAATAAATTCTTATTTTTCCATTGTTATTTACAATAAATTTTGACAATGGATATGCTAGTAGTTTTAATGAACTTAAACTAAAAAAGCCTAACCCAACATCCCATGAATTAGAATTGCATAAAGTTCTGTAATACAGATTAAAGACCTCTTCTTTATAAAACTTTGGTTTGCCAGTAACAAGATTGAGTTCTTTTATTTTTGATAAATCCATTTACGCTTATAGTGTTTGTAATCTTTGAAAGATTTTAACCATCCCTAATGTATCCAATTCACAATATTTAAGCAAGTCTTTTCTAACTTTTGATAGGTTCTTAAATTTTTCAGGCTCTAAAACTGTTTTGCCCCATGTATCTAAAGCCATAGTTCCGTTTTGGATATTTAAATTTTTATAAGACAGATTAGGAACGAGTATAGGCAAGACATTTTTAATTGAGGTTCTTCCTAAGAATCTATAATCAACATAAAGTGTGTGAAAAATGGTTTCCAAATCAAACATGTTATCGTTGACATATTGTAAGTAAGATTCATATTCTGGAAACAGTTTCATCATTTCTTTATTCCTGCTAGTTTCAAAAGGGGCATACCATGAAATGAAAGTGCCAGTTTCACCAGTTGTGTCTTTCATTAATTTTAAAAGAATATCAGGTAATTCTACGTTGTCTGATAAATATTCATTGTGTTTTAATGTACTATCAGATAAAAGGGTATGAATGCTTACTTGAAAAGCTAGATGTTCATGTGGACTCATCCTATCTAATTTAGGAACAGCAGTAGGGTAAGTTTCATAGTCAATAAAGTGTAATGGAAACTTTAGCTTATTTAAAGTTTGATGGATTTCATCTGTATTAATTATTGTTTCTTTTCTTCTATTGGATAATACTTGTAAACGCTGTTTTTTGTTTAACTTAAAATTATCAGGAATATCTTTAATTTGAAGTATGCCTAAATCCCTTAATTGTTCTATTTTCTTTGCACTTATTCTATTTATCTCATATATACTATGATTTTCAACTTGTGGGTTGAAGTGTTGAAAAGCATCACAATGGTTACTTCTGGTTTTTTCTATACAAGAACATTGAGTTAAGTCAATGTCTTTCTTAATAAAATTTAAAGCGGCATTGATATCATTAACAGTTGAAGAGTAGATATTATTTATTTCATCTGTAACATCAACGATCTCTAATAATTCTGTAGGCTGTATAGTTCCTTGCTTTACATAGTTTTTGTTTAAGTGGATAATTGAAACTTGACTAATTGTAAAACCACATTCTGTCATTACATATTTTTGAAAACAAGAATCCTTTACATGGTTATGTTTCCTATCAGTTTTTATTGAATTACTAGACTTTACTTCATAAATGTGCCAAGTGTTATCATTCTTTTTTTCTAAAATATCAATTACGGCATATGCACCTTTTTGTGTTTCAAATGATGGTTGAAAATAATGTGAATTATTGTCACTTAATGCTAAGGTAGTTTGTTCAGGTGTAGTAAAACTTGGAAGTTTATTTCCATTAGGAAATAGTTGCTGAGCATAAGATTCAACTTCATAACCCTCTTTAATTAACTTCTCCAAGAAAAGCGAAAACTCACCTTTTGGATAATCCTCTTCTTTATTCTTCAGTAGCCATAGAGACTCAGGACAATTTAGGTATTGAATAAAATTGGTTTTGGTTAATTGCATAGGTTTCCCTTCTAAAAAAATCGATTTCAGATTGTCATTGTTATTAAATATAAGGGATTGGTTAAAACTACGTATTTAATTCCTCAATGAAAATATTTTTAAATTTTTTTTTGTGAGGTTATATCGTAAACATACACAACCTTGCTCAACACCCCCACCCATACTTGAGCAAAGGGGAATCCCCACCCCTTTGTGAGTAAAACAAAATTTTTTAGCCGTCAAGAAAAAATGAACAAGGTGATAGCTGTTCCTTTTCTGATGGTTGAAGCTGTTGTTTTGCGAAAAGAAATGTTCAACTCAAAAATTTTAAAATCATGGTACGAATTGTAAACTATCAACAAAGAGAATCTGATGAAGGCAATGTATTCTTTGCTTTAATCATTCAAGGTGGTGTGGAATTAGTGCAAAGTAGAGAAACTGATAACTTCTATGCTACTGCAAGAAAAGCATCCATTTCATCAACTTTTGATGAAAAAACTTGTAAGGCATTATTGGGAAGTGAAATTCCTGGTGAAATAGCCAAAATTGAATGTGACCCTTATGATTACACAATCAAGGAAACAGGAGAGATTATTCAATTATCACACAGGTATCAGTATGTTACTGAAACACCATCAGGAAGAGAGGATATGAGTGAGTCCACAATTGATGATTTTGTTCCTAGTGAAATTGCAAGTGAGGAACATCACCCTTTACTATCTAGTTAAAATCAACATGCCCAAGACTAAATGTTTTGGGCATTTATTTTTTTGAATTATGAATACAATACAGGAAATAAAAGTCTCTTATACTTCAGGTAATAGAGACAAAGTAAAGATTACTAATAGCAAGGATAGTTATGAACTGCTTTTATCTTGTTGGTCTCAGAAAACCATAGAGTTGCAAGAGGAATTTAAGGTGTTACTATTGAATAGAAATCATCAGGTACTAGGTATTTATCCATTATCTAAAGGTGGCGTATCTGGAACTGTTGTGGATGCTAAGTTGGTTTTTAGTGTAGCTTTAAAGTGTAACGCTTCAAGTATAATAATAGCTCATAATCATCCATCAGGGAATTTAAAACCTAGTGATGCTGATATAAGGTTGACACAAAAACTTAAAGAAGCAGGAAACTATTTGGATGTCAAAGTCCTTGACCATATCATACTATCAAGAGAAGGATATTATAGTTTTGTAGATGAATCACAAATGTGAATGAAGTTACAAACCCCACTTTAAAGCTATAAATATGATAATTCAGAATTGTTCAGATATATATTAATAGCCATTTTTTAATATTCTATGTCGACTAAATCTTTAAGAGATACCCCTAAATGTTCTGCTATTTTGCTAAGAGTATAAATGGTGGGATTTGTATTACCAGCTTCTAATCTGCTAAAGTTGGATTTTTCAATGTTACAAAGACCAGCAATATCTTGTTGAGAGATATTCTTTTCTTCCCTAATTGATTTAATCCTTTTGCCTATAGCAATTTGAAGCTGTTTTTTATCTGTCATTAATATAAATTAGTGCCAGACAAAGTTGTTGTTTATGACAACTAGATGGTTATCATATATGATAAATAGCTATTTTTGAGTTTTAATTGTACAGAATCTCAGTCAATAAAAACTTAATCAATACACCAAAACAATTTATTAACTATAAACTTTTTACGATGAAATCAATTTTTAAACTAACCTTAATATTAATGTCATTTCTAATAGTTGCGTGTAGCTCTTCAGATGACTCTAGTGATACTAATCAAATCGATTCACAAATATTAGGGAAATGGTATTTTGGTAATCCTTTATTAGTAGGCTTAGAAACAAATAATTCTTTTACATTCAACACAAATGGAGAGGTAGTTTATTCTTATTGGAGTGGTGGTGATGACTTTGATTTTCTAACAGAGACAGGAACATATAGTTTTAATGGAGATATAATGACTATGGTTTTTCCAGAGGGAGTTACTCTAACTTTTGTTCAACGAGTAGAATTTATTAACGATAATATTGTAGAGTTTATCCAAACATCAAACCCAAATGAGAATGCTTATGAAGGAGATTATTTTAGAGATGGTGCGGATAGTTACGGTTCTAATAATCCTACAGAATGTTCACAAGAGCTTATAGATGATTTTTTAAATTCAAAACAAGATTATGACTATGAGTTAACTATTACGCCACATGATGATAATATTGCTTACAATTACTCATTAAGAATATCTGAAGCGATATGCTATATTAATGATAATGATGTTGTAACGATTGACACCCAATTACCAAATCTTGATATTCAAGAACAATTAGGTGGCTATACTTACAATACAACAGTCAAGAATATAGGTTTTATGGGAGTTTATATTGATACAGATAATGTTGATGTTACTGTAAATTTTAAGCTGAAACAAGTTGGAAGTAATAACCCTATATATGAATTTAATGGAGAACTTGAAGCACCATACACCACATTTATAGGTTTTAATTTTTAATGATTTAATACAAATATTATCATAGAACCACTCAAAGTTTGAGTGGTTTTTTTATACCCTAACGTTATGGAAACTAAACTGCCATTTATAATAGGAGAGCAATACGAAAACTATGAATTTGATTTAAATGAAGGAGTGGTAGAGAGTATTAATGATTATGAATTTATAAAATATGAATTAATCCATGATGCTATTAAAAAGTATGGTATTCACCCATCAATACAAGTATCACTTTATTTTAATGCCGATATATTAGGGGTTATTGAGTTGAAATTGACTAAAGAAGATTATGACTTGAATTTTTCTGTACTAGCAGAAGATGGAAATGTCATATCTGTCCTTTATTCTGATAATTCACTTACAATTATTATAACCCATATTAAATATTTAAAATAATCCATAACACACTAACTAATACATACCTACCAACCCACATATATCCCTATTATGTTAGCAAAAAGTTGTTTACTTGAAAGTTATCATATATGATAAATTTCTATTTTTGAATAAAAATAATTATTTCTTAAAATTAAAGTTCATGAAAAAATTTTATTGGTGTCTCTTATTAATTTTAATCCCTATGATTTTCTTTTCCCAAGAAAAAGAGTCATTCAAATTGGATGATGTTATATTCTTAAAGGAAAATACAGGGGACAAAGTTGATTCTTTTTTAAAGTCTAGGTTTTTTGAGTTTGTTAAAATTAATGAAGAACATCAAGCCTATGAATATGGACTCAATTATAATAGGAATACTAAAAAAGCAACTATTTGGGTTGTTAAGGAATTTGAAGGTGATGTTAGTATTGTAGAATCAGGTGAGGGCTTACTTTTGAAATATATAAAGGAAGAACTTGAAAATTACAAGGAAGACTTTGAGTATCAAGAAAACTCATGGACAATGTCTACGTTTTATTATGAAACATACGAAATTCTTATTCGAGAGAATAATGTATTGGAGGAGTATATGTTATTTATTCAAGATAGGATTTGATTAAAGCATGGGATTAACTCTTTATGGAATAAATGAATTAACATCTCTTTCTGCTGATAGTATAATTTCAATAAATAAAGTTGAATTTTGGTTGCTAAAATACCAGGATGATTACAATTATCTGAAATCACTTAGAGAAGGTGAATTACCACCTTTATCCAATTCTGTAACTCCTGAAGATAAGTTTGTATATTTATATAAACAGTTAGATAAAGTTTCAAGATTACATAGGTTTGAGCCTTATTCTAAAGAACAATTAGAGACTTATGCTTTAATTAAAAATGATACTTTAAAGTTAAAGAATTGGTTAAATATAAATGAAAGTTTTTACTATGAGGAATTGATACATTTCTCTATAAATTATTTAAACTATTTGGGAAACGGTAAAGAATATCATTTAAACGTGTTTTCTTATCCTAATGAAGATTTAGGTTTATATGTAAAGGGAGAAGATTTTGACTCAATAAGAGAGCTGGAGGAATTAATCAGGTTAAACATAGGTTAAACATTTTAGATAATTTAGGTTAACATTTACTACAAAATGAAAATAGATTAAAATTTAAACTATTGAAAATCAAACATCTGTCAGGAAAGGTAAAAAAATGAAAGACATTAATTACAGACTCATAATCAGGTGGTCCTTGGTT
>JAAEZL010000267.1 GCA_018222875.1 Algicola sp. | reverse complement strand
ATGTGCAGGAATACCGCCTACAAGCGTACCTAATAGCGGTGTATATGATTTTGGTTCTTTAAATTGTTCTAAAATTGTACCTGGTAATGAAAGATTTAAGCCTTCAATTTTTCTCTTTAAATCTATTAAGCTTGGATTAACTTTATGTTTAACTATATCGGATGCTTTAAAATTTATTTCGGCAAGACTATAATTTTCTTGTAAATTAAATTGAAAAGTTTGAAGTTCATCTCTAAATTCTAACAATTCTGAATTTGCTCTTTCTCTTGTTTCCAATATTTCGTCAAAAGGGAATTTTGAGATATTTGGGACAGCAAGTTTTATTGCATTCATTATGAGGTTTGGATTTACATCTTCTTGCTTAAGCTCTTTATATAGAGTATTTACTTTATTGTTATTTGCATAAAATCTTAAAAAATTATTCAGGATATCACTTGATGTCAGGCATTGTTCGCCATTTGAGATATGCAGTAATAAAGAAGACAATAGTCCTGAATAATATTGAATAATAAATCCAATATCTAATTTGCTCCCACTTTCTAGTGGTCCGACGAATTCTGAGTGAATTAATTTTGCTTCATCTGATATTGAAAGTCTAGAAGATATCTTCTTTCCCTCATTGTCTTTTTTAATATCGAATTCTTTAAATAAGATTTCAACTTCTGACGATAAAATTTCGTTAGTAGTTTTATCTATAGTATTCCAAAGTTCATCTTTAGATTTATCTTCTCCTGAGATTATATCAACAATACCCTCATCTGATAGTAACTTAATATGTGCCTTATAGTCATCTTGAACGAATTCAGTAATGTCTTTAATTATTCCAATAGTTTTTTCTTCATTTTGTTCTTCTTCCGCTACTGGTTCTATGTGATATAAAACATTATTGACTATTTCCACCTTATCAAAGTAAAGCGAAGCAATTTTAATAGCGTCAAGGTCATTTTTAGTACAGTTACTTATGAATTTTGTTTTGATCATTTGAGTTTTTTATAATGACACACAACTTGTTTGTGTATGATTAGTGCGGATTGAGCCGAAGCTATTTTTAGCTTTGGATGAGCCACTTGTGGCGAAAAATCCGCTGGAGGAAAATAGCAAGACTCTGACTTGCTAATTTTCCAATTAGTTAAATATACAAATTGTATGATAATTTCCTCGTCTTAACCAACAAAGCATTAATTATACACAGTGTTATATGCTGGCTGTTTTATCCAAGTTTGAATTCCTATGTCTTATTGACCATATAAAATTTGATAAGAATAATATTAGCGAAATTAAATTCAGTGTTACAATTATATTCAATGTTATAGAAATTGTATCATCTAAAATAAAAGTCAGAGCAATTATAATTAAATGAGAAATAGAGAGGCTTTTATGTGTAGAATATTTTAATAGTGCTAATATTCCGTATCCTATTATAAAAATCGGAATAAAATATACTTTAACAAAATATACCCAACCTATTATATCCCAAGCCCAACCTACAGTTTTGTTTATTCCCATTCTTTGGATTCCACCAAAATAACCAAAAAATACAAATAGAATCATTGTCAATAGAAACATTCTTCTTTTAAATAATTCACTAAATGCCATTTGTAATTTGATTTTTTGCTTGCATATAACGAGTTTGTATAAGGTTTGTTGCGGAATTTCAGTCTTGCGTTTTTAAGCAAGGATGAGCCTTTTTTGGCGAAAATTCCGTTTGGAAAAAAACGCAAGACTGAACTTGACGAATTGTTTCTTGAGTAAATATACTAAAGTTATTTGTAATTATTTTTCCGATGGAAAAGAGAAGTAGCAATGAAGCTTATACGTTGTTGTACGTAGTTTTTTAAAATCTTAATGATAAACTTAATCCGTTTGAAGTTGAATTCAATTTAAATTCATAATAAACAGTTGAAGTTTGGTTTTCATTATAGATTTCAGTTGACTTTTTTATTTTTTTATTAGCACTTGATGAAAGAGTAATTCCTACTATAGCTAATCCTGTTCCAATTCCTGCCAAAGCCCAATCAGCATTTTTGCCACTTATCGATTGACCAATTGGTATTCCAATCATAAATCCACCAGAAAAATTAAGTATTGAAGAAAATAGCAAATTCGATTTCCCTTTTTTATATAATTCGAATGATTTAGAGTTATTTTCTAAAACATTTCCTAATTCTTTTAGTGACAATTTTTCACCATTTTGGCTATACTTATAACCTCCAAAGACTTTTTCTACTTCAATTTTTTGAGCACTACAAAAAGTCATAGTTAAGGAAGTTAAGGTAAGTAGAACTAATAATCTTTTCATTTAAC
>JAAEZL010000057.1:2928-19502 GCA_018222875.1 Algicola sp. | reverse complement strand
AAGAACGCTTAAAAGCTGTTATCAAAGAGGTAACCACCAGCGAAGGTGATATTGTTCTGTTCATAGACGAAATACACACACTAGTTGGTGCTGGAGGCGGACAAGGTGCTATGGATGCAGCAAATATTTTAAAGCCTGCATTAGCTCGTGGAGAACTTCGCGCAATTGGAGCGACCACCTTAGATGAATATCAAAAATATTTTGAAAAAGACAAAGCGCTTGAGCGTCGTTTTCAGAAAGTTATGGTTGATGAACCAGATACTGAAAGTGCCATTTCTATTTTAAGAGGAATTAAAGAAAAATACGAAACACATCACAAGGTTCGAATTAAAGACGAAGCGATTATTGGTGCTGTAGAATTGTCCGAACGTTATATCACGAATCGTTTTCTTCCAGATAAAGCCATTGACTTAATGGATGAGGCTGCTTCAAAATTACGCATGGAAATCAATTCTAAACCTGAAGAATTGGACGTGCTTGATCGTAAAATTATGCAGCTAGAAATAGAAATTGAGGCCATTAAACGAGAGAAAGATGAGGCAAAACTAAAATCACTTCGTGCTGATTTGGCCAATCTGAAAGAGGAACGAAATGAGATAAATGCTAAATGGAAAAGTGAAAAAGAAGTTGTAGATAACATTCAAACTACAAAATCAAATATTGAAGAATACAAACTTGAAGCAGAACGTGCTGAGCGTGATGGCGATTATGGTAAAGTAGCTGAAATTCGTTATGGTAAAATTAAAGAAGCTCAGGAAGCTCTTGAAAAGTACCAAAATGAATTGAAAGAAAATCAGACCGATAATTCCTTGATTAAAGAGGAAGTTACCTATGATGATATTGCTGAAGTTGTTGCCAAATGGACAGGTATTCCTGTGACCAAAATGCTTCAAAGTGAACGCGATAAACTCTTAAAATTAGAAGACGAATTACACAAGCGTGTTGTTGGCCAAGAAGAAGCCATTGTTGCTGTGAGTGATGCTGTAAGACGCTCAAGAGCTGGTTTACAAAATCCGCAAAAGCCGGTAGGTACCTTTTTATTCTTAGGAACTACAGGTGTTGGTAAAACGGAATTAGCAAAAGCTTTGGCTGAATATCTTTTTGATGATGAAAATGCAATGACAAGGATTGATATGAGTGAGTATCAGGAACGTCATAGTGTAAGTCGGTTAGTTGGTGCGCCTCCTGGATATGTAGGTTACGATGAAGGCGGACAACTTACTGAAGCTGTCAGACGTAAACCTTATTCAGTAGTATTGTTAGATGAAATTGAAAAAGCACATCCTGACACCTTCAATATTTTATTACAAGTGCTGGATGAAGGACGATTAACTGATAACAAAGGTCGTGTTGCCGATTTTAAAAACACCATCATTATTATGACCTCAAACATGGGAAGTCATATTATTCAGGAGCGCTTTGAGGCTACTAAAGATATTGAGTCTGCGATGGAAGCCGCTAAAGTTGATGTATTGGCTTTATTAAAACAAAGTGTTCGTCCGGAATTTTTAAACCGAATAGATGACACTATCATGTTTACACCTCTAACCAAAAAAGACATCAAAGCTATTGTTGGTTTACAATTAAAAGGTGTACAAAAAATGATTGCAAAACAAGGTATTACATTTGATGCAACACCTGAAGCAATAGACTATTTAGCTGAAAAAGGATACAATCCAGAATATGGAGCTAGACCTGTTAAAAGAGTGATTCAGAAAGAAGTATTAAATGCTTTAAGTAAAGAAATTCTATCCGGAAAAGTAACAACCGACAGCATCATTTTACTGGATGCTTTTGATGAACAATTGGTATTTAGAAACCAAGCGAGTTTTGTTTCCGAAGAACTTTAATTCTGAGTGTAACAAAATCTTAAAATAAAAGTCTTTTAAGTGGTTGGTTAGTTGAGAAGCAATGTGAGTTTTAGAAATAAAACAAGCGTTGCTTTTCTTATTTCATGACTTATTTTCGTAATTTTAGGTGGAATTATATATAACTATATGGGCATCATTAAATACATAGACAATACTGATTTTGAACTGTTTATTTTTGACGACTTTATTATAAATCAAGTTAAAGAAGGTGTTTCTATTGAACCTCATCACAATGAGTTACTAAATGAAATTGTTCAGCAACACTTTAGTAATAAAGACATGGTTTATGTTTCTAATCGTGTAAAATCTTACTCTGTAAACCCGTTAATCTACCCAAAGACTGAAGCCATTCCAAATATTATTGCCATAGCGATGATACCAAAAACAGATGTAATGAAAAAAAATGCCGAATATGAACGGCAATTTTATGATAAACCTTACGAAATATTTGAAACCTTGACTGATGCCATAGCTTGGGTTCAGGAGTTAGTCAACAAAAAATAATTCATTACCATCAAATAATACTGAATTTAAATAAAAAAAGGTCACGAAGTTGTGACCTTTATAAATTATATCTATTATTGATTTTATATTAAAACTTCATTCCAACACCAAAACCCATTATTAACGGATCAAGATTGGCTTCAACTGTACTGGTATTATCGTTGTTTGGTGTAATTTCGGTCTTTAGGAATATTTTTTTGAAATCTAAATTTATAAACCATTTATCGCTTAAATTATAATCGATTCCAGCTTGAAGAACATATCCTATTTCATTTTCGTATGAAATGGCGTCTAAATCACCTGCTTCTTCTCCGTAAAAGATAGTATAATTTAGTCCAGCTCCAATATAGGGTTTAAAATTTCCAAGACGAGCATGATATTGTAAAGTAAGCGTTGGTGGTAATAAAGAAACAGAACCTAAACTTACAACATCTTCAACCTCTACATCATGAGTAGATGTTGTAAACATTAATTCTACAGCTATATTTTTACTTAAGAAATACGAAATGTCCACTTCTGGAGCAAATTCAGTAGAAAATTCAGGATCAAATCCACTAATAGCATCAAAAAAATAGGGTTCAGGTGCTACAGCAACAGCTCTTACTCGAAGTTGCCATTTGCTATAATTATCATCTGGCATTGCGTCCTCTTGCGCTTGCGCACTAAAAACAAATAAGCAAGCAAAAACTGCACTCAAAATAAACCTTTTCATAATAATTAGAATTAATTAGCATTGAAAGATATACAATTTACGAGTCAATGCAAAAATACTATAAAAATACAACTCTTTATTTTAAAATTACTTGTCGATTTAGATTAGCTTTCAATAGGCTATCAAAATTAAAAAGCAGAAAACCAAGAACTTTATAAGTATCTAATATTCAGTTTTTAAACACTTAAAATCCCGTGTTTTCTATTTATTATTCTTAAATTAAATTATACAGGTTTAAATTTGAAGAGTTCTACAAATAGTTAATCTTTTTACCTAATCATCGCTTTTTTTTATCATTACAAGTTCCTTTTTATGAAATACTTAGAATTTTTCTGGATAAATATTCGACGAACTGCACAATAAAATCAAACTTTTAACATTACTGTAAGCATATAAATATTAACTTTGAATCGCTATTAATTCCAACACAGCTTACGACACTATTAAATTTTGTCCAAGTAAATCCCTCTACTTGTAGAGAATTATCAAGTCATTCAAATACCTACTAAAGAATACCATGGAATTAAATAAATATATAGATCATACACTATTAAAATCTACTGCCACAGAACGAGATATTATAGACCTGTGCAATGAAGCAAAAAAGCACAAATTTTTCTCTGTTTGCATCAATAGTAGTTACATCCCTTTAGCAAAGCAATTATTAAAAGGATCTTCTGTAAAAATCTGTACTGTTGTTGGTTTTCCCTTAGGAGCAACTGCAACCAGTACTAAAGTTTTTGAAGCCAAACAAGCCATTGAAGCTGGAGCTCATGAAATTGATATGGTTATAAACATTGGGTTTTTAAAGAGTAAGAATTATGTTGAAGTTTTTAAAGACATTAGTGATGTTAAATTAGCTATTGGAAGAATACCTCTTAAGGTTATCATTGAAATAAGCGAATTATCAAAAAACGACATTGTCAAAGCATGCGAAATCTGCTTAGACGCTAAAGCTGATTTTGTAAAAACATCGACCGGTTTTTCAAAAAGTGGTGCTACGCTTACTGCTGTAAAAATCATGAGAAAAACGGTTAAAAATCGTGCTAAAATTAAAGCTTCAGGTGGTATTGGTGATTTAGAAACCGCTCAAAAATATATTGATAATGGAGTAGATAGAATTGGCACTTCAAAAGGTGTCGCTATTGTATCAGAACTAATGTCTGAAGCGTAAGCAAAATAACTTCATTTTTTTTACCTTTAGCGCATGAGTGTACACATCGAAGCCAAGAAAGGCGACATAGCAGAAACCATATTACTACCTGGAGATCCTTTGCGAGCTAAATGGATTGCCGAAACGTTTTTTGAAAACCCAAAATGCTTTAACAAAGTGAGAGGAATGCTGGGCTACACTGGTACGCATAATGGGAAACCTATTTCCGTTATGGGAACAGGAATGGGTGTTCCAAGTATCTCTATTTACGCTCACGAACTCATAACTGAATATGGCGTAAAAAATCTGATACGAGTTGGAAGCGCAGGTTCTTATCAAAAATATGTGAAGATCAGAGACATTGTTTTAGCTATGGCTGCCTCATCAAATTCTGGTATTAACAACTCAAGATTTGATGGCGCTTATTATGCTCCTACAGCTAACTTTGAACTCTTTATTAAAGCTGTTGAAGTTGCCAAACAAAAAAACATTCCGATAAAAGCTGGTAATGTTTTGTCTTCTGATGAATTTTACGAAGACAACATTGATTCTTATAAAAAGTGGTCAAAATTTGATGTCTTATGTGTAGAAATGGAAGCTGCAGGATTGTATACTGTTGCTGCAAAACACGATGTTAAGGCACTTGCTATACTTACTATTTCCGATTCCTTGGTTACTGGTGAACACACCACAAGTAAAGAACGTGAAACGACATTTAAAAACATGATTGATATTGCTTTAGAATTGGCCTAGTTTGTAACTTTAACAGGTGTTTTTGATTTCTAAAAAAAAGTGTTTCATATATTTACTTAAACATTTAATTACAATGAAACTACTTTTAACCTTAATATTCACATTAAGCTTTATTTTACCAGTAAAAGCTCAAGAACAAACTAATTCTGCTACGACTACTTATTATCTCATTCGACATTCGGAAAAAGACAGAAGCGATAAAAGCAATAAAAATCCGAATTTAAACGACGCTGGAACAAAACGCGCTGAAAACTGGAGTCAGGTTTTTAAAAATATAGCATTTGATGCCGTTTATTCAACGCGGTACAATCGTACGATAGAAACGGCTACTCCAACCGCAAAATCACAGAATTTAGAGGTTCAGTTTTACGATCCGAGAAATTTGTTTTCTGAAGAGTTTGCGGAAGCCACGCACGGCAAAACCGTTTTAATTGTTGGACATAGCAATACGACACCAGCTTTTGTGAATTCGATTTTAGGTGAACAAAAATATGCTGATATGGACGACCATGATAATGGCAGTTTGTATATTGTAACTATTTGTGAAGACACTAAAATTGACCAGGTTTTAAAAATCAATTAACGGTCACATGCTCCAGCTCTATTTTAGACAAGAGTTCTAATTGTCCATTTTCAAATAACTTTGGTAGTTCGAGAAGCTCAACCGATTTAGTCTTAGGCTTGTAGTTATTATAATCTACAAAACGAATCTCATTAATGTAGCGCTCATTATAAGCCTCTCTGAAACGAATGCCTTTACCTTTTGGCTCATTGTAAGAGTATGCCAAATAATCTATCACATAGGTGTCTGCATTTATCCAATATATGAATATATCATCGTAGTCTTCTCCTCCTCCTTCTTCATCAAAGGAAACTTTTACTGTAAAATAGGACTTATTATTTATAGTGACTGCATCTTCAATCATTTTATAAACAGCTTCACCATCGAGCCCATATGGCAATACAGAAAAATAATGCACTGAGTTTACAGAGGCAGAAAAACGAGACTTTTCTGAAGTTCCTAATTCTACCTCCTTTCCATTTAAAAAGCGCTTAAATCCGTTATTATTTAAAACATCCCTTACTTCGGTTGTATGGCCTTCAGTCGAGTCTATAAATGAGCTTTCTAGTACAAATTGACCACTATTTCGATTTGCTGTATAGTTTTTTTTCCTAAACCGAAACGTGATATTTGCATTTGATAATTTTTTAGATCCTGAAACTTTAATTGATTCGTTGATGACCTCAACAGCTTTTGGAGAATTTATTTTCGTTTCTGTTTTACAACTTAATATCAATAATGTAAGTGCAACAATACAAGCCGTTTTCATAATAACATATTTAGTAATAGGTAGCAAGATAAAATATTCAAGTGTAATATGATGATTCTTTATCTTAAAAAATTAACTTTGTATTCTATGCAAAAACCAGTAAACATAAAAAACAAAAAAGCAAAATTTGAGTACGAAATTCTTGATACCTATACTGCTGGCATTGTACTAACTGGAACTGAGATTAAATCCATTCGAGATAGTAAAGCATCTATTGCTGAAGGGTTCTGTGAGTTTAATGATCGTGGTGAATTATTTGTGATTAATATGACCATTCAGGAATATATGTATGGCAATTACTATAACCATAAACCAAAAGCCGAACGCAAATTATTACTCAATAAACGAGAGCTAAAGAAGCTTGAAAAAGAGGTAAATATTAAAGGTAATGCCATTATTCCTTTACGATTATTTATAAATGATAGAGGTTTAGCTAAACTGGAAATTGCTTTAGGAAAAGGTAAAAAACTTTATGACAAGCGAGATACCATCAAGGATCGGGACAATAAAAGAAACTTAGATCGTATCAAAAAAATCTATAAATAAGCACTTCCTTTGTTATTTTAGCTGTGTCAAAACATTTAACAATCACACTAGTTTTATTTAGGATTGTTTAACAAAGGACATTCATATAAATGTCTAAGTTTGACATTCACCAGACAACCTTTTCAATAAAAAGTGCGTCTATGTGTTAAAGACCAACCATCAACTCTATGAAAACAAAACTACTCTCTGCACTTCTTGTATTCGTTGCATTTACTTCATATTCTCAAATTAAAGGAACAGTTTCAGATACTAAAAGCAATCCCTTACCATTTGTCAATATTTTTATCGAAAACACCTATAAAGGCACAACCAGTAATGAAGACGGTAATTATGAACTCAACATTACTGAGCCTAAAACTTATACTGTGGTATTTCAGTTTTTGGGTTATAAAACAGTAAAGAAAACAATAGCTATTGAATCGTTTCCCTACGTACTCGATGCCACATTAACTGACGAAGAAATTACGTTAAACGAAGTGGTTGTAACTGCTGGAGAAAATCCTGCAAATGCGATAATGAGACAAGCCATAGCCAAGCGCAAGGAGAATCTTGAAAAAATTCAGAGTTATAAAGCCGATTTCTATTCTCGTGGTTTGATACGAATTAAAGAGGCTCCTGAAAAAATTCTCGGTCAGGAGATTGGTGATCTTGGCGGTGGATTAGATTCTACACGAAGTGGTGTGATTTATTTATCTGAAACCATCTCAAAACTAGAATTCCTCAGACCTAACAAACTCAAAGAAAAAATCATTGCGTCAAAGGTAAGTGGTGATGATAAAGGCTTTAGCTTTAATAATGCTATTGATGTAGAATTTGATTTATACAACAACACCATCGAACTAGGCAACCAGATCATATCGCCAATTGCCAATAATGCTTTTGGTTATTATCGCTACACATTGGAAGGTATTTTTTATGACGATAGAGGAAACCTCATCAATAAAATTAAAGCAACACCACGTCGTGAAAATGATCCGGTTTTTGAAGGCTTTATCTACATCGTTGAAGATCAATGGACTATCTATGCTGCCGAATTGGACATCACTGGTGTTCAAGCCAGAATTCCTGCAGTTGACAAAATAACAATTACTCAAAATTATGCCTTCTCTGAACAGCATTCGATTTGGACTAAAATATCTCAAAATATCGATTTTAAATACGGTTTGTTCGGTATTAATGGTGATGGTCGTTTTACAGCTGTTTACAGCAACTACATTATAAATCCTGGTTTAACCCGAAAAGACTTTACCAAAGAAATTGTGTCTTTTGCTGATGAAGCGAATAAAAAAGATTCCATATTTTGGACATCAATTAGACCTGTTCCATTAACTGAAGAAGAAATTACAGACTACATCAAAAAAGACAGCATACAGATTGTGAAAGACTCAAAAGTCTATAAGGATTCTGTTGACAAAGTCAACAACACATTTAAAATTGGCAATATCATTGGTGGCTACACCTTTAACAATACTTACGATAACTGGAGTGCAGGAATTACCTCTCCAATTGAAGCGATTAGTTTTAACACAGTTCAAGGCTGGAACGGAAATATTGGTGGTTTTTACACCAAAAATTTTGACGAATACAAACGCTATTTAACTATAAATGGGAATATCAATTACGGTTTTAGTGACAATCGTTTAAGAGGAACACTTTCAACAACTTATAAATTTAACAATACGAGCAGACCGTTTTTAACAATTTCCGGAGGAATTGAAGCTGCGCAATTTAATGCTGCTGAGCCTATTTCAAGATTTGAGAACACCATTGCGTCTTTATTTTTTGAAGATAATTATATGAAACTTTACGATCGTGGCTTTGTTGAAGCCAGCTATTCTGAAGAATTATTTAATGGATTCAGATTGTATACTACTTTGAGTTACGAAAGACGAAAGGCTTTATTTAACACGAGCGAACAGACTTTTTTCCCTGAAGACAACGATGTTTATACCAGCAATAATCCTTTAAGTGAAGCTGCATATAGCATTGCGCCTTTTGAAACGCATAATATTGTCAAGTTGAATGTTTTTGCGCAAATTAATTTCGGACAAGAGTATTTGAGTTATCCTGATAGTAAATTTAATATTACCAACTATAAATATCCTACTCTACTTGTTGGGTATGAAAAAGGATTAGGCGCAACTATCGATGATTATAATTTTGATCAGGTAAAAGCAAGACTTTATCAGTCGTTTAATGTTTCAAACAAGGGACGATTCAGTTACAATATCAGAGCTGGAAAGTTCTTTAATGCTGATGACATTTCATTTGTAGATTTTCAGCATTTTAATGGTAATCAAATTCATTTCAGCCGAAAAGGAAATTATACAGATGTCTTTAATAATCTTGGCTATTATGATTTAAGCACGAATGATTCCTATTTAGAAATGCATGCTGAACATGATTTTAACGGATTTATTCTTAGTAGAATTCCGTTACTGAAAAAATTGAATTTTAACTTAGTCATTGGAGCTCATGCCTTAGCCACTCCAGATTTCAGTCCGTATCAGGAATACACGATTGGCTTAGATAATATTGGTTGGGGAAAATGGCGTTTTTTACGAGTGGACTATGTTCGCTCTTACCAGAGTGGTTTTGCCAGTGATGCCATTTTATTTGGGTTGAAATTCTTTTAAAACTACTTTTTGATCAATTTAAACGTTTCCTGAAAGCCTTCAGATGAAACATTTAAAAAATACAATCCTGAGGCAAGGTTTGATGTATCAAGTTGTGATTGATTTTCAAATTGTGCGACTTGCTTTCCGAAGCTGTCACAGAGCGTCACATCAAAATTTAGCAATTGAGATTCAATAGAAATCACATCATAAAACGGATTCGGACCAACAGACATATGGAGCAACTCATTTTCAGAAATACCTAACAAATCGCAGTTAGGATTTGTAGTTGATGCTGTTGAAAATGAACCATTGCTTACAGTCCAATTTTCCCAAATAACACCTTGAGAATTCGACCAGTCTGTTAAATCAATATAGTTTTCAGCGCTGTAAAGTCCGGGAATTTTAGCAACTTTTATAGCTTCGCCTCCTTGACTCCATGTTAATGGTTGTCCGTCAACACAAGTTTCAGGCATAAAATCAGCCTCACAATTAGATTGCAGGAAATACGCAAATTCCGGGTAATCTGGATATTCTCCATACACATAGGCACGACCAGTTTCATCAATACACACTGCCGTATATTCATTACAGGCAATTCCGAAAGCGCGTGAATTATTATCGGTTGCATAACGTGCTAAAAAAGCGGCATGACGACCTCGTCTGTCAGGATCGTCATAATGTGTATCTGTGATTACGTTTTCTAAAAAAGGAATCTGAAGAAAATCATTATAGCCTAAAGTCATTCTATTGTGATATGGATTTGATAAGGCTTGAGCATTGGTAACGGTTCCGTTTTCAGCAGAAAAATAAGCACTTCCTAAGATGGCCATTCCAGCACTTGTACCTCCAATGACACCTTGTTTTGTGTTTATGAACGTATTTAAAACAGCTTCCATATCGTTATCCTTAAAATAACTCACATAATCATATTGATCACCTCCTGCAAACCAGATAGCTTCAGCATTTTCAACCTTTTGAAGCACATAAGGATCATTCGCTCCAGCTTCATTATTGATCACAAAAGTGGTTACAGAATTGATGGTAACACCTAAATCGGTATAAAAATAACCGTTATAGCCATCACTTCCAGACGCTCTCAAAACCACAACATCTCCTCCATTAGCTTTATTTAAAAACCAAATCATAGCATCGTCATTTTCGCTGACTCCTCCCATCATACAAATCCCAAATTCATGATTGGTAACAACATCTGAAGAGCTTCCAGTAGCATACTCCGTAAAATTTTGAGCCACTATTAGTTGAGTGAATAAGGCAAACAGGCATGTAATTTTATTCATAAATTAGTTTTTATCTTCTAATAAAGGTACAAATCTAAATTCGCCATACTCGTGTTGTTCAAATTCTTTCGGACCTTTTCTAATAAATAAGGTCATTACCTGAACCTCATCACCAACAGGAATCACTAAACGTCCTCCAATTTTCAACTGACTTAATAATGGCTTCGGAACAAAAGGTGCTCCTGCTGTAACGATGATGCTATCAAAAGGGGCTTCATCTTCCAAGCCAATATAACCATCACCAAAAATAAGTTTCTTTGCTCTGTATCCTAATTTAGGCAAAAATTTACTTGTCTTTTTATACAGTTCGTGCTGACGTTCAATACTATAAACCTTAGCTCCCAGAAGACACAAAACTGCGGTTTGATAACCACTTCCAGTACCTATTTCAAGAACTTTGTCATCAGGTGTAATTTGTAGCAATTCAGTTTGAAAGGCCACAGTATAGGGTTGAGAAATGGTCTGATCTGCTGCAATTGGAAACGCCTTATCCTGATAAGCGTGATCCAGAAAACCAGAATCCATAAATAAATGTCTTGGTATCTTGCCAATTGCACCCAATACGTTCTTGTCTTTTATACCTTTAGCTTCTAAAATAGCAACCAGTTGCTGTCGTAAGCCTTGATGTTTAAATGTATCTTTCAAAGTTGTTAAGTTTACTATGTAAAAATAATTGAAACATTTTTATACTGAAAGTTAAATGTCATAGAATTATCAACCACCCAAAAACTGACATTATTTATTATAAAATTCACATAAATAAACTATGAAAAATCTTATTTTTGTTAAAAACGTAAAACAATGCTAAAAGCTGGTGTTCTTGGTGCTGGTCACTTGGGTAAAATTCATTTAAGACTTCTTAATCAATCTGAAAAATATGACCTCGTAGGTTTTTATGATGCAGATGAAACTAACGCACAAAAGGTAGTGGATGAGTTTGGTTACAAATATTTCAATACAATTGAAGCGCTTATTGATGCTGTTGACATGGTTGATATTGTAACGCCAACATTATCACATTATGATTGCGCAAAAAAAGCAATTGCAAAAGGAAAACATATTTTTATTGAAAAGCCAATCACGAATACAGTTGAAGAAGCTGAGCACATAAGAGAACTTTTAGCTGAGCATGATATTCGTGGACAAGTTGGTCATGTAGAGCGATTTAATCCAGCGTTTATTGCTGTTAGAGATCAAATCAACAACCCTATGTTTATTGAAACACATCGTTTGGCCGAATTTAATCCTCGAGGTACAGATGTTCCTGTGGTTTTAGATTTAATGATTCACGATATCGACATTATTTTAAGTGTGGTGAGATCTAAAGTCAAGAACGTTTCAGCAAGTGGTGTTTCAGTTATTAGTGATACTCCGGATATTGCCAATGCACGTATCGAATTTGAAAACGGTTGTGTTGCTAATTTGACAGCAAGTCGTATATCACTAAAAAACATGCGTAAAACACGTTTCTTTCAAAAGGACGCTTATATCTCTGTGGATTTTTTAGAGAAGAAATGTGAAGTCGTTAAAATGAAAGATGCTCCTAAGCAACCTGGAGATTTTGATATGATTCTTCAAAATGCTGAAGGCATTAAAAAACAAATCTATTTCGATAATCCTGATGTTGCTAATAACAATGCCATTTTAGATGAACTGGAAACCTTTGCAGATGCTATCAATACGAATACAACACCAATTGTAACTCTTCACGATGGTACTGAAGCTTTACGCGTGGCAACTATGATTATAGACCAATTTTAGTTTTGCTATTAGCATCATAAAAATGAATATATAAATAAAAAATTTCAAATTTAATATAATGAAAAACGTAGCAGTTATTGGAGCAGGAACAATGGGAAACGGAATTGCCCACACCTTTGCTCAATCTGGATTTAAAGTACAATTAATAGACATCAGTGAATCGTCTCTAAAACGAGGCATGGATACCATAGCTAAGAATTTAGATCGTATGGTCGCCAAAGAAAAAATCACTGAAGCCGATAAACAAACGACTTTAGCCAACATAACTACATTTACTGATGTTTCAGAAGGTGTTGAATACGCAAGTTTAGTCGTAGAAGCTGCCACAGAAAACATAGATTTAAAGCTTAAAATTTTCAAACAGTTAGATGAGGCTTGTCCTGAAGACACCATATTAGCTACTAATACGTCTTCTATTTCAATCACTCAAATTGCTGCAGTGACATCTCGTCCTGATATGGTCATTGGAATGCACTTTATGAATCCTGTGCCAATTATGAAATTGGTAGAAATTATTCGTGGATATAATACCAGTGATGAGGTCACGAATACCATTATGGAATTATCTAAAACTTTAGGTAAAATTCCAACAGAAGTCAATGATTATCCTGGTTTTGTCGCTAACCGAATTTTAATGCCAATGATTAACGAATCTATTGAAACACTTTACAATGGTGTTGCTGGTGTTGAAGAAATTGATACCGTAATGAAACTGGGAATGGCTCATCCAATGGGTCCATTACAATTGGCAGATTTTATTGGGCTGGATGTTTGTTTATCGATATTGAATGTCATGTACGACGGATTTAAAAATCCAAAATACGCACCTTGCCCTCTATTGGTAAATATGGTTAGAGCGGGTAAATTAGGTGTGAAATCTGGTGAAGGGTTCTATGATTATTCCGAGAGTAGAAAAGCTGAACATATATCGAAACAGTTTCAGAAGTAAAAAGGCATTAGGCATAAGTAATGAAACAATTAATTCCTATTACCTAATTACGAACTACTAGATTATGGCAAAAGTAATTCCGTTTAAAGCTGTACGACCAACCAGAGCAATTGTTGGCTTGGTTGCTGCTCGTCCTTATCAAAGTTATACGATTGGTGAACGTGAATCTCGAATGGATTACAACCCGTTTAGTTTTTTGCATATTGTAAATCCAGGTTATAAATACGATCAGGTTATTACTGGTGAAGAACGTTACAAACTGGTAAAAAACAGGTATCTGGAATTTAAAGAAGACGGCATCTTTGTTCAGGACAAAAAACCGTCCTTTTATGTGTATAAAATTGTCAATCGTCACGGACAAAAATTTAGTGGAATTATAGCAGCTACCAGCGCTGAAGATTACGAAAAGGACATCATAAAAAAGCACGAGGACACACTATCTAAGCGTGAAGAAACCTTTAAGACCTATCTAAAAACGGTTGGTTTTAATGCCGAACCTGTTCTACTTACCTATCCTGACAATGCTATTATTTCAGAAATTATTATGGAAGCTCAAAAAGGCTATGCCGAATTTGAGTTCACCATGACGTATAGAGATACGCATTATTTATGGAAAATTGAAAATGAAGACACAATCGACATCATTCAGAACGAGTTTGAAAAAATGGATACCATTTACATCGCTGATGGTCATCATCGATCGGCTTCTTCGTATTTATTGTATTCAGATGAAAAAGAGAATAACCCAAATCACAATGGTTCAGAAGCTTATAATTTTTTCATGTCCTATCTCAAGAATTTTTAATTAAACTTGACGAATTTTACCGAATTGAAAACAGAGGCACAATGCCTTACAGTCCGTCAAAACCACATCATTTTAGTATGTATTTAGATGGTGAATTTTATTCATTATATTTAAGAAAAACAAGTTATGAGTTTCATACAGCTTTAGATCGCTTAGATGCACAACTGCTTTACGAAACCATTTTACAACCCATTTTAGGCATTCATGATTTACGCAACGATAACAGAATTGAATATGTCAACGGAAGACATGAAATGATTACTATAAAAAATAGTGTTGACAGTGGTGAATTTTTGGTTGGCTTCGGTATGTGTCCAACGACAGTCGAACAAATGAAGCAAATTGCTGATGAAGGTTTAAAAATGCCTCCAAAAAGCACTTACATTCTACCCAAATTAAGAAGTGGTATAACTGTTTACGAATTTTAAAAATAAGTTGAGTTGATTGATGTAAAGTTGTTAAGCTAAACAATTGAACAACAAACAACTCAACAATATACAATTACAATGAGCATCAAAGAAAACTTAAACGACATAACATCCCGATTACCAGAACATGTAACCTTAGTTGCTGTTTCAAAAACCAAACCTGTTACTGATCTCATGGAAGCTTATAATACAGGACAACGTATTTTTGGCGAAAATAAAATTCAGGAAATGGTTGAGAAATATGAACAGATGCCAAAAGATACTGAATGGCATATGATTGGTCATGTGCAGCGTAATAAAGTCAAGTACATGGCCGAATTTGTTAATTTAGTTCATGGCGTTGATAGTTTAAAACTTCTGAAAGAAATTAATAAGCAAGCAAAAAAGCATGACAGAGTAATCAACTGCCTGCTTCAAATAAAAATTGCTGAAGAAGATTCTAAATTTGGAATGTCTTCTGATGATGCTAAAGCACTACTGACTTCTGAAACATTTACATCTTTAACGAATGTGTATGTAACTGGTGTAATGGGAATGGCTACATTTACTGAAGATTCTACTCAAATTGAAACAGAATTCAAACGATTAAAAACGATATTTGACACCCTTAAAAATATTGAAACAGATAACTGTGCGCTTCAAACAATTTCTATGGGCATGAGTGGTGATTATAAACTGGCCATTGATTGTGGAAGCACAATGATTAGAGTTGGAAGTAGTATATTTGGACACAGGAATCAGTAAGATGCATGAAGTAAGCAGAAAACAAAAATTATTTTTCAACTTATGACTTATGTCTTATTACTTATGCCTCTTTACTCTCTAACCCTTAACTTTTAAACAAATTACTTATTTACGCAATACTAGACATAGAAACGACTGGCGGAAAGTATAATGAAGAAGGAATTACTGAAATAGCCATATACAAATTTGATGGTCATACAGTCGTAGACACATTTATTAGCCTTGTCAATCCAGAGCGAGAAATTCAGCCTTTTGTAGTGAATTTAACTGGAATTAACAGTAACATGCTCAAAACAGCTCCTAAATTTTATGAAGTTGCCAAACGCATAGTTGAAATTACTGAGGATTGCATCATTGTGGCTCACAACTCAGAATTTGACTATCGCATTCTTCGTACGGAATTCAAGCGTTTAGGTTTCGGTTTTAAACGCGAAACACTTTGCACTGTTGAACTATCTAAACAACTTATTCCAGGTCAACCATCGTATAGCTTAGGAAAACTTACAAGGTCTCTGGGAATTCCTGTAAGTGACAGACATCGTGCTAATGGTGATGCAATGGCAACTGTAAAGCTTTTCAAAATGCTTTTAAACAAAGACTTAGATAAGTTTATTATTGAAAACAATGTTAAAAAATCAGTTGCTGAAAGACGTTTAAATCCAAATCACAAATCTATAATTGATGCCTTGCCAGCTGCTACTGGTGTGTATTATATTCACGATGTTGATGGTAAAATCATTTACATAGGAAAAAGCAAAAACATCAAACATCGTATCAATCAACATTTAACAAACAACAGTACCAAATCTAAAAAAATTCAACTGCAAGTAGCTTCAGTAACCTATGAAAAAACAGGAAGCGAACTCGTAGCATTGCTAAAAGAAAGTGAAGAAATTAAACGCAATAAGCCCATACACAACAGAGCTTTAAGGCGAAACATTTTCACACATGCTTTATACAGCTATCAGGATGACGATGGTTACACCATTCTTCACATCGATATTGCCAATGGTAAAAAAAAGCCAATAACGACCTTTACCAATCGTCAAAGTGCTAAAAGCTTCATGTTTAAGGTGGTAGAAGATTATAATCTTTGTCAAA
>JAAEZL010000057.1:0-2918 GCA_018222875.1 Algicola sp. | reverse complement strand
GGATTATACCCAACCAAAAGCAGTTGTTTCAATTTTACCATCAAAGAGTGCTTTGGAGCTTGCATTGGAGAAGAATCACCAGAAACCTATAATAAACGTGTAGCGCAACTTATTGAAAAATATAGCTATGATAACCAGGACATGATAATTATTGATAAAGGCAGAGATATTGATGAACGCAGTGTTTTGTATATACAAAATGGTGTCTTTAAAGGTTTAGGTTTTTTTGATTTGAATTATCAGATTACTAATATAGAAGTCTTGAAATCTATCATCACACCTATGGAAAACAATCGGGACACACAACATATTATTCAAAATCACTTAAGGCGAAATAAGCGTTTAAAAATTGTAAAACTTCCAACTCAATGATATTAAGAATTTTCATGCTCACCGTTTTGATTGCATCAGTATCTTATTCGCAATCAACATATAACTCTGAAAGCTTACAGGTTACCAGAACAGATTTAGAACAAAATGTATTCAGTAAAGACAGCACAGCAAATGCACTGGTCATTTATGAAATTGGCAATAGCTATATTGACAATAATGATTTTAAACTTCATTCAGAAATTAAACGTAAAATAAAAATTTTAAATAGAGATGGCTTCCATAAGGCTACTGAAGAAATTCTATTATATACGAATGATTCAGGGAGAAGAGAAATTATTGAAGATATTACAGCAACCGTTTACAACCTAAATAATGGTGTCATTGAAAAAGCAAAACTTTCAGAAGACGATATTATTGAAGAAAAATACAACGACAACTACACGATTGTAAAATTTACATTTCCTAATATTCAACCTGGATCTGTAATTAACTACAGCTATACGTTAATTACTCCGTTCTTATACAAATATAAAAGCTGGTCGTTTCAGAAAGATATTCCGACACTTTATAGCGAATACAACGCAAGTATTCCGGGAAACTGGGAATACAATATAAAGCTTGTTGGTGGACGAAAACTGTTTATAAGTGATGCCAATATTAGATACAGTTGTATTGAAGTTAGTGGTGGAGGTTCTGCCAATTGCTCAGATTATCGATATGTTATGAAAGACATTCCTGCGTTCGTTGCTGAAGATTATATGACTACAGAATCTAATTATCTGGCAAAAATCGATTACGAATTAAACGTCTTTAGAGATTTTGATGGCAAGGTTGATAAGATCAATAAATCATGGAAAGACACAGACCTTGAAATTAGAAGAGAAACTGATTTTGGTCGAATGATGAAAAAAGGAAATATTGCCAGAAATGTCTTAGAAGATGTTACAATTAGTACTGAAAATGATTTAGAAAAGACTAAAGATATTTACAATTATGTTAGAGATAATTTTAATTGGAATGGTGAACATAAATTGTTTAATGATGTTTCCCTTAAACATCTAATCAAAGAAAAAACAGGAACAGCTACTGAAATAAACATGCTGTTATACAATCTTCTTATGGAAAATGATATTGATGCTAAACCACTTTTACTCTCTACACGAGACAATGGGTTTATCACCAAAATTTATCCTGTGATCTCAGATTATAACTATGTTTTAATTCATGTCTCTATCGATGGAGAAACCTATCTTTTAGATGCCAATGATGACTATTTGAGTTTCGGTCAAATTCCGTTTAAGTGTCTCAATCAATATGGTCGCTTATTTAATACTAAAATGGGCAGTTCCTGGTTTGATATCAATCCAACCAAATCGAGCATTATGAGTTATAGAGGTGAATTAGAGCTCGATGACACAGATCAATTGAATGGAACTTTTGAGCTGCTAGGCACAGATTATAATGCCTATGGTTCAAAAAAGCAATACTTTAGTGATTCTGAAACCACTTTAAATACCCTTGTTGATGCCAAAAATGATGTTGAATTAACACATCCAGATTATCACAATCTCACTAAAACAGATTCTACATTTAACATGACTTTTGATGTTTCAAAAACTCTTGAGGTCATTGGAAACAAAGTGTATTTTAATCCGTATGTGATAGAATTCTTTCCTGAAAATCCATTTAAATTACAGGAACGCAGTTATCCAGTAGATTTTGGCTACAAGCAAAGTTTTGTGTATACCTGTAAACTAAATCTGGGAGAACAGTATTCAGTTGAAGAACTCCCTGAGCCAAAGCAACTTAATCTGCCGGAAAATGCTGGTACATTAATTTGTAATTATAGCATCTCTGGAAATTCTGTATTGATTTATTTTAAGTTAAACTTTAACAAAGCCATCTATGATCCTGTTTTTTATCCATATCTTAAAGACATGATGAAAGATGTTGTAGATATTCAAAAGAACGCTACACTAGTTTTAGCCAAAAAGAACTAATCTTTTTATTACTTTTGAAACAATGAGCGAACAAGATTCAAAACCCGACTGGAAAGATAAACTTCATGAAATTATTTATGAAGCAGACACACCTGCTGGAAAATTATTTGATGTTGTTTTACTCATTTTTATTTTAGCCAGTATTGTGTTAGTGATGCTGGAAAGTGTCAAGACAATTGATGCCAGATATCACAATATCTTATTTTATGGAGAGTGGATAGTAACCATATTATTCTCTATTGAATACATTGCCAGAGTTGTCACAGTAAGAAAACCCTGGAAATATATTTTTAGTTTTTACGGAATAGTCGATTTCTTATCCACAATACCAATGTACTTATCTTATGCAATAGCTGGTACTCATGCTTTAGTTGCATTAAGAGCATTACGTTTATTACGTGTATTCAGAATTTTAAAATTGGCTCGATACCTAGGTGCTTCTAATCAACTGGCAAGCGCTATCAAAGCAAGTAGAGCTAAAATTTCAGTGTTTTTATTTGCGGTTTTAATTGCTGCTGTCATCTTCGGAACCATTATGTACTTGGTTGAAGGTGAAGAACACGGTTTTGATAACATCCCCAAAAG
>JAAEZL010000266.1 GCA_018222875.1 Algicola sp. | reverse complement strand
TACACAAACTCGTTACGAACCATAGTGCAAAAATCATCTGAGTTACTTTTTTACAAAGCTGAATCACTAGCTTGAAAGTTTTCTTTTCTTAAATCAAAATTCATCGGAATTATCCTTTTTTTGAGAACTAAACGCTTTGGCGTTCTGATTCGTTCTTTTCAAAAAAAAGGCGCTCGTAATTTCCTTTGTCGCAACCTAAATGCTATTGTGGTCTTTTCCAATTTTCTAAATCAACGGATTCTTGGGTTTGTCTGCTTAAGTCTGTTAAAGCATTCTGTTTCGGTTGCTCTTCTGTATCTGTTATGTTCTCTCTTTTCCAATGGTTCGTTCTGCACTACAGTAGGTAACAATATGTATAATTCATGCTCACTCTTTTCTTCAATTAAAAATCTTATATTTATCAATATGATTTCCAACGATGGAAAATCTATCGATTCTCAATCGCACAAATCATACATAAACTCGTTGGCAATAATTTAAAAACAAGAAGATAATGAGCATAACACCAAGAGGAATGAGTTTACAAGAAGCCTATCGAAATTATTCGGAAGGTAAATTTTTAGTAAACAGAAAGTATCAAAGAAAACTTGTTTGGACTGTTGATGAAAAAGAGTATCTCATCGATAGTATTGTTAACGATTTACCTATTCCATTAATTTTATTAGCACAAACAGATGATGGGAAATTAGAAATTATTGATGGGCTACAAAGATTAAACGCAATAATTTCATTTATCGAAAACAGGTTCCCTATTGATGGAAAATATTTTGACACAAAACAATCTTCCAGAGCTAAACAATCTTCTGAAGAAGGTATATTCACTGCTATAACTAATGATGATGAACTTTTAGACCCTAAAACTTGCGCCAATTTTTTAGATTATCAGTTAGCCATTACCATATATCCTACAGATAATGAAGCAGAAATTACAGATATTTTTGGTAGAATTAATTCTGGCGGTAAACAACTAAGTCCACAAGAAAAAAGACAAGCAGGAATGCTAGACATATTATCTGATACTGTGAGAAAAGTGTCGTCTGAAATAAGAGGAGATTCATCAAAAGATATTTTAAATCTAGCTGAAATGCCAGAGATTAGTATCGATTCAAATCGTGAAAAAATTGGTTATGGGCTTATAGCAGAAGAAATATTCTGGTGCAAAAATGGAGTTATTTGGAAAAAGCAACTAAGAGATAGTGAAGATGAGGAAATGGTTTTAGATTTAATTGCGAGTATCATAAAAGATGAACCACTTGCCAAAAGTAGAGATTTATTCAACAAAATTTATACTACAAAATCAGAAGTAAACATTGAATTCAACACGTTACTTTCTAAATATGGAATAGACAGAATAATGCATGAAATTAAAGTTACCTTTTCTATAATTGAAGACGTTTTTGAAGAACAAAATACTACCATAATAAATATTGTTAATCCTAAATCACGAAATCCTGTAAAAGAATCATTCTTTTCAATTTTTATGGCATTTTTTCACTTAATAGTTAAAGAAGAAAAATCGCCTGCTGATAATGAACAAATTGTTTTGGCTTTGAAAGATTTACAGAAAAAAATGACTTCAACCGCAAACTATTCTGTAACTGCTGACAGGGAAAAGAACATTAACCTTACGATAGGATTAATTCAAAAGTATTTCGTTAAGAAAGATCCACCCGTTTTACGACATGGATCTGGTTTAGCATTAGATTTCGAAAATTCAATCAGGCGAGCAAAAATTGAGTCAAATCGATATGAATGTAAACAAGGATTCTTTGATTTATCAGATAAAAGAGATTTAAATGAGAATTTATATGATGAGATTATTCAAACAATATGTGGAATTGCTAATCTTGGTCCAGATGAGGATGGATTTTTATTTGTTGGAGTAGCAGACAAAGAAGCTGACGCTGAAAGGGTAAAATCATTAGATAAAATTGAGTTTAAAGTAATTAACCAAAGATATATTGTTGGAATTGATCGAGAACTAAAATTATTAAAAGGAAGTCTTGACGATTATATTAATAAAATGATGGGTAAAATTTCTAAATCTGATTTAACTGAGCCGTTAAAAAGTCAAGTTTTAAGTCAGCTTGATGTAATTGATTATAAAGGTATGACCATTATTCGTTTAAGAATACCTAAACAGAAAGAACTTTCTTTTATTGGTAAATCTAGTTATATCAGAGAAAATTCTAAAACTATTGAATTAGACGGCCCAAAACTAATTTCAATAAGTAAACTATTTGATTAAAAAAACTATTGCCAACAACGTATAAGCTTCATTGCTACTTCTCTATTCCATCGGAAAAATAATTACAA
>JAAEZL010000056.1:11335-19623 GCA_018222875.1 Algicola sp. | reverse complement strand
TCCTAATGGTCATTATATCGATGGACCAATACTGGACATGACAACTAAAAGTTTTGTCGGAATGCATCCAATTCCTGTGGTTCATGGGATGACGATAGGAGAATATGCCAAAATGATAAATGGAGAACGCTGGCTAAACAACGAAGTACAATGTGAGTTGACGGTTATTCCTGTTGAAAACTACACACATACAACACCATATAGTTTGCCTATAAAGCCATCACCTAATTTACCAAATGATGTCGCTATTAATTTATATCCCAGTTTGTGTTTTTTTGAAGGTACCAATGTGAGTGCTGGTCGAGGTACTTCGGGACAATTTCAAGTGTATGGAAGTCCGTTTTTAGACAAAGATGATTACACATTTAAATTTGTTCCACAGCCAAATGAAGGCGCTAAAAATCCGAAACACAAAGGTGAGGTTTGTTATGGTGAAGATCTTAGAGAGGAAAAAACATTAGACAGGATTCATCTATCTTATTTAATCAGAGCATATCATAACTCTGTTGGTAAGCAAGAATTTTTTAATGACTTTTTTATCAAGTTAGCTGGAACTTCAACACTACAACAGCAAATTGAAGCAGGTTTATCTGAAGCTGAGATTAGAAATTCCTGGTCTGAAGGGCTTTCAAAATTTAAAGACATGAGAAGCAACTATTTAATTTACGATTGATGAAGATCTTAATCATTTTTAGAAATGAGTTGTTCCTCTTCCATAGCGAGCAAAACGGAATCATCTCGCAATATTTTAACAACAAACACAATTCTTACTGGAGATTGCACAGCAACAAAAACATGTTTTCCTTCGCTTAATTTTTTTAGAGGAATCTTTACGGATGTGTCTCTTACATTAATATCAACCTCTCTTTTATACTTCATATTGACTGCATACACTTTATTAATAAGCGTTTTGCTTTCAAGTAAGAGTGTATCTTTAGTCGCATTTAGTTTATGAGTCAGGCCTTTGGCTCTAACATTGACATTTTTTTCGAGAACTGCAAAATGACTTTGAGCGTTGAGCTTATAAAAAGAAGACATTATTAAAACAAAAAAGATTACAATATAAACTGATTTCATATACAAACGCTGTTAACGTCAACGTTAATGAAGTAATAGTTTAATTCTAATCCCGAACCTTAAAACTAAAATTCTTTTAAGGTTTAAACGCAAAAAAACCTATGAAAGGCAAATAAAACCGAAGTATGGATGTTTTCTTACAAATTATGCTTCAAAAATTAGTCGTTGTAAGGTTTTCCATTAGGTCTCAGATTGTTTCGTCTGTAATCTGCTCTCGATTGTATATTATCTCTATTTGCATCTGAAATATTATATGCTTTAACAAACTGATTCATTTCACTTTCAATATCTAAAGTTGCACCAGTAGTAGCAACATTTAAATTATTCGTATCGTAGTCTAATTCAACACCCTCTACATTATTTGATAAAAGATCATAATCGTTATCAGTAAGAGCATTATCGTCAGTTATGATTTCAGTATCATTGAGCGCAATAGCATCAGATTCTATACCTGATAAAGGATTGAATGGTAATAGTCGATCAATTTGAAATACAATGATTTTATCAGCTTCATAAAACATTACTGTATAATTCCCTAAAGGTAATTCGTCTAATGGAATTTTTGCACTTTTAACTGCTGGCTTAAAATTAAATACTTTTTCAGCATCATTGCTGATAAAACGAACTCTCTTAAACAAAAATTTGTTTTCTAAAAGTAATGAATCCTGAGTACTGGATAATTCATGGCTTAAATTATAAGCTAATGGGTTTACATTTTTTCTAATAGTAGTATAAGTATCTTGTGCAGACAGGTTGGTATTAAAAAACAATGCAAACAATACGAGACCAAGAAGGCCGTGAATTGGCATGCCAATTGTAGTAATCTTGTTCATGATTGGGGTCATTTAAAGGTTAACTAAAAACTAAAACCAATCTCTCAATGAGGGTTTTTCTCAACTAAGGGATTGAATGTATTTATACTCAAATGTAGGTGTAGAAAAACATCAGTAATAAGAAGTTAGTTGAATACCGAAAAGAGTCGATGAATGAAAAAGATGGTTAGAAAAAGACGATGAACTACATGATTTTAAGCAATTTACAGACAAATCTAAAATCCGTAAATCCTTAAAAATGAGCACTTAATCGAATACAATATAGAATTTATACTATTCTGAAGCGTCTACAGTTGTAGGTTTTCTGTATTTATGAAAAGGTTGTTTTAGAAGCGTTCCAATTTTTCCATTTGCTTCTTCATCAGGAAATGTATCAACACCATAAACAATCAAATTAGGGTCAAGTGTCATATAAGTTCCGAAGAGTCGATCCCAAATAGAAAAAATATTTCCATAATTACTATCTGTATAAGGTAATCTGTAATGGTGATGGACTTTATGCATGTTTGGAGACACAATGATATAACTTAAGATAGTATCAATGCGCTTAGGCAATTTAATATTAGCATGACTAAATTGCGTCGCAACTAATGACAAGGATTGATATAAAAATACGATAGCAATAGGTGTACCAACAATAAAAACACCTACAAGTGTGAACACAAACCTAATGACACTTTCAAGAGGATGATGTCTGTTAGCTGTTGTTGTATCCACGTGATGATCTGTATGGTGCACCAAATGTACCATCCATAATGGTTTTACTTTATGCTCTACATAATGAGCCAGATAAGCTCCGATAAAATCTAAAAGCAAAACACCAAGCAACACATAAGCCCAAAGTGGAAGGTTTGGAATCCAGTTAATAATTCCGAACTCGTTTTCTATAACCCAACGTGCTGTTTCTAATAGTAAAAATGCCAATCCAAAATTTACAATAACCGTTGTGAGTGTAAAGAAGATATTAGGTATGGCATGTTTCCATTTCTTATATTTAAAGTTGATTAAAGGCAGTGAACCTTCAAGCAGCCAAAACATGGTTAATCCACCTACCAAAATCAAGCTTCTGTGAAGCGATGGAATGGTTTCAAAATAATTTATTAATGTTTCCAAACTGTTTACGAATTAATCTCAATAATTAAACTGGTCATCTTCAAATTTACTAAAGAAACTTTACTTCTCCATGCACTGGCACTGGTTTCATCTTTTAAAAGCAAATGAGACGTAAAGTATAAGAAGGCAATAAGCGATTCATCTGAAGCATCAAATTGAGATTCATCTAACCTTTTAAGTTGTCGTAATACTTTTTTCGCTTTTCCTAAAACCAAATCCTGATAGATGTTTTGAATTTCTATTTTTTGTTCTAAAACATCAATATTTTCAGTTGCAGCAAAAACTTTGGCTTCATCTAAATAATAATTCGACAGTCTAATTATTTCTGGTCGAACTTCATCGTTAACAAGTACAGCAAAATCAATATATTTTGATCCTAAACGATATGCTGTATTCCAATCTTTTTGAGTTTTATAATTGGTCAATTCTGCTTTTAAAAATGAGGTATTGAGTGCATAATTCGAAATGAACTTTGCAATGTCTAAATAGTCATAATACGCAATTGAAGTATTAATGATATTTCCATTAATATCCATTATTTTTATAGAGTCGTCATTAAATTTATCAATGTATAGTTGACTTCGTTTGCCTTTAATTTCATTGTAAAGAGGTTCATATTTAGACTCACTAATAATAACTGGCACAAAATGTTCCCAAACAACCTCATTTAGGTGTTCATTACTTAATAAATCATCTACAAACGAAAGCCCTTGATCGTTGTAAATTAAAACAGGATATTGGCCATAAGAGACATCTTCCCAGATTACAAAAAGTAATTTATTCTGAACATGAGCAAGGCTTTTAGCAACGTCCAGATTAGTCATCCATTCTTGTGACTGACAAACAAATAAGGTGTTACAAACGAGTAAACATGCAAGTATGGTTTTTTTCATATCCTTTGATATTAAAATTTGATGCGTTGTTTCATGGACTCTACGATATTAAAAGCTGCTGGACAAATAGCGACATTTTTTAGGGTTAAGTTTGAAATTTGCTGAAACTTTTTCCGATCTGTATGAGGGAATTCCCGACATGCTTTTGGTCTAACTTCATAAATAGAACAATAATTATCTGCACCTAAAAACGTACAAGGAACCGATTGCAAAACGTAATCATTCTCCTCGTCTAGTCTTAAATAGGTATCAATAAATTGTTGCTGTTTCATTTTGAAGTGTTTTGCAATGCGATCAATATCCTTTGGTGTAAATAATGGTCCTGTCGTTTTGCAACAATTAGCACATTCTAAACAATCTGTACGTTCAAATTCGGCTTCATGAAGTTCCTGCATCAGATAATCCAACTGCTTTGGCGGCTTTTTTTTAAGCTTTGTAAAGAAGGTTTTATTCTCCTTATGCTTATCTTTGGCGAGCTTTGGAAGATTATTTAAGAGGTCTTGCATAGTGTAAATTTAATGTAATTTGTCATTCTAAACAATGCGAAAACCTAATCTTTATAAGATGTTTCGACTGCGCTCAACATGACACAAAATTAAAACCTTTGAAAGATTTATTCGGAAACGCTTTACGCGATTACCACAACAACAATTATACCGAAGACCTCATCACTTCTACGAATATTTCAGATGATGATGTTTTACCTCTTCCCTATTTATTCCGGTCGTTTTCCGAAATGCCTAAAATCGAAAAAAAAGCATTACAGTTAGCCAAAGGAACTGTTCTGGATGTTGGTTGCGGCTCTGGAAGTCATAGTTTATATCTTCAGAATAACGGTTTTAATGTAAAAGCCATCGATAGTTCTGAAGGCGCCGTTGAAGTTGCTCAAAATAGAGGTGTGCATCATGTACAATTGAAAGCACTTCTGGATGAAACAGAAACCTATGATACCATTTTATTACTTATGAATGGCACAGGAATCTTTCAGAAATTATCTCAGATTTCTACCTATTTGAAGCATTTAAAATCCTTATTGAAACCAAACGGACAAATATTAATTGATTCTTCCGATATTCAATATATGTATGAGGATGATGATGGTGGACTCTGGATTGACACGAATGCTGAATACTATGGCGAATTAGATTATTTCCTGAGTTATAAAGGTGAAGACGAAACACCAATGAAATGGCTCTATCTCGATTTTGAACGTTTACAGCTAGCGTGTGAAAGTGTTGGACTACAATGTGAAAAAGTGATGGATGGCGAGCATTATGATTATTTGGCTAGAATTTCATGATAGACTGTCATCCTGAACTTAATTAATCATAGGTTTTTATTTCAAAAAAATGTATTCGTTAATTAATGATGTGATGATCCTTATGGATTCCGCATCAAGTGTGGAATGACAACTAACACCTATTGCGCTTCTCCTCCAACAAACGTTTGCTCTACTTTTATATTCGGAATTTCATTTTGCTCAACTGTCATAATATCTTTATCTAAAATGATGAAATCTGCAAATTTCCCAGCTTCAATACTACCTTTTTCGTTCTCTTCAAAATTTGAATACGCTGCCCAAATGGTCATTCCTTTTAAGGTCTCTTCTCTGGTCAATCCGTTTACTTTTTGAAATCCACCTTCAGGAAACTGTTCTAAATCTTGTCTTGCTACAGCAGCATAAAAGGTTAAAAACGGACTTACCTGCTCTACTGGAAAATCGGTTCCTAAAGCTACTTTTCCGTAGGCATTTAAAAGTTGCTTAAACGCATAAGCACCTTTGACGCGTTCACTTCCTAATCGATCTTCAGCCCAATACATATCGCTTGTTGCATGCGTTGGCTGAATGGATGGCATTACATTTTTAAACAAGTTAAAATCTTTAGGAGATACCACTTGAGCATGTTCAATCCTCCAGCGTCGATTAGATGTACCAGCTAATACTTTACTGTAGGTTTGCAACACAGCATGATTGGCAGAATCACCAATAGCATGCGTATTCATTTGAAACTCTGAATTGGCTATACGTTGAGCTGATTTTTTTATATGCTCTAAAGACATTACAGGCAAACCATGAGAACCATGCTTATCAGAATAAGGTTCACGCAACAATGCGCCTCTGGAACCCAATGCACCATCAGCATAAAATTTAAAGGAACGAACACTTAACCTTTCTGTTTTAGTAATTCCTTTAGATAAAAAGTGATCTAAATTTGTATCTGTACCAGGAACCATCATATAAAGTCTAATCTTCAAGTCACCTGATTTCTGTAAACTATCAATAACTTCAATCGTATCTATCCAAGGCGAAGTAAAAATATCTGGACCAGCATCAGAAATGGTAGTCAATCCGTTTTCGAAACATATCTTCTGTGCAGCCATAAGTGCTTCTATAAGCTGTTCTTTTTCAAAGTCAGGCCAATTATTCATGACCAATTGTTCGGCATTATCTATCAGAAGACCTGTTAACTTGCCATCTTTCACTTCAACTTCTCCTCCATCAATTGTACTTTCCACAGTAACATTTCCTAAATCTAAAGCGGCTTGATTACAAAATGAGGCATGACCATCAATACGTGTTAATGCCACTGGTGTATTTGGAAATAACTTATTTAGAATCGTATTATCTGGCATGTCTTTGTCCTCCCAATCGTTTTGATCCCAACCTCTACCTTTTATAAATGGCATGTTATGTTTTTGCTGAAAGTCTAAAACACGTTTAATCATGTCTTCAAAACTTGTAACACCAACCAGATTGACTTGTTTTTGTAGTTGTCCTAAGGTTAGAAAATGGGCATGTGCATCAATTAAACCAGGTAAAATTGTTTTTCCCTGTGCATCAATTATATCCTCAGAGGTGTATTTGGATTGAATTTCTTCAGACGTTCCAACATCAAGGAATTTTCCATCTTTTACAGCAAAAGCTTCTGCCTTACCAAACTCATTATTGACTGTATATACATTTGCATTAATGATAATAGAGTCTACATTTAGCTTCTCTTCAGAACAAGAAAATGAAATAATTAAAAGGAAAAATATGGTTAGTTTCTTCATGGAATATGAGTTTTTAACTTAAAAATTAGGTCTCGACTTACTATGTAAGCTATCTTCAATCAAAATATATTTTAATCTCAATAATGCTCGACCTGACAGTGTATAAAAATACAAAAAGCATTCAATCTACTCATTGAGACTGAATACTTTTGTTATTTAGATTCCGCATCAAGTGCGGAATGACATGTCCATGTACTAAAAATCAAACTGATAGGTCGCTCCAGCTAAAAACTGAATACCTTGTACAGGATAATTTAACCAGCGTTGGTAATTCTGGTTGGTAATATTATTCGCTTTGGCAAACACAGACAGCTGGTCATTAATTTTATAGCCAGCATGTGCATTGACATCGAAAAAACTATCTAAAGTAATGGTTTGTGGTGGACCAACCGGAAAAAAACTTTGCTCTATGGCAAACTGATCTTTACGTTCACCTACAAAAAACAGATTTGCTCCTGCAAACCAATGCTCATCAATCTGATAATCTAAAAACAGAGAGGCTTCAATATCTGGTAAATTCCAGGCTTCAGCTTGATCTTTGGTATCATATGCAAAATATTCAGCTTTCATTGCCATTTTAAAGTTTCGGTTGATATCTACGTTCAATTCACCAGCAATAGAAAACGTATCCACATCATCATAAACCACGCCTAAAGAATTTCCTAACTGGTAATTCTCATCTGCTGTTCCCAGTTGCGGATTGGTTTTAAATAATGCTTTATTGTTATCTGACAGATAGTGTCCGCTAATGTTATAACTCAAACTATTAGACAACTTACCTTTGAGTCCGACAGATGCATTGTAGATCTGATCAGTTGGCGCAATAAATAAGGTTGGTGACACAAATGGATTCTCCTGCGCGAAGTCGTAATATGAATTTTGAATCAGTCCACCTTCAATACCTCCAAAAGCAATCATTAATTCGTCAACTAAACGATAACTAGCCGTAATATTCGGGTAAATGAAAAACTTACTCTCACTAGCTTCAGTATCGTTAAGGTAGACCAGATTTACACCTAAATTTACGGTTAAATCATCCTGTTTCATTTGGTAACTAGGCGCAATTCCTAAGTTGAAATTACCATAATTTAATTCTTCATCTAAAAAATAGCTTCTGTTAAATGAGCCACCAATATAATCTAAGGTTACTTCAGCATTAATAAGTTCATCACTAACGGGAACATCAAATCCTGACTTTAAAATGAATCGATTTTCACCAGAATCCTGATCATCTCCAAATCGTCTGTAGAGCACGCTTCCATTATTAATAATCGCATCTTCAAATTTGATATTACCTCCAAAATTTGCGGTGTAGAAT
>JAAEZL010000056.1:0-11325 GCA_018222875.1 Algicola sp. | reverse complement strand
CTACATCCTGATCTGGAAGTCCGTACCAATTGTAAGTCTGTAATTGAAATCCGCCTTCAACCTTCCATGATAGATCGCGTAGTTTCTGACTATAATGCGCATTCAATCCTGTTTCAGAAAAGTTGTTATCAAAATTAACACCTTCAATATCTCCAGCTGAAGAATGGTGACTAAAATAACCACCAACACGTTCGGTAGTACTTAAGGCATGATTGAGATAGACTTCGCCTAAAATAGTGGTGTAAGTCCCAACTCCTAAAGATGCATAATTATCATATAATTTTACTGCTTTTTCTTTGTCAACAGTTGCCGCTTTTCCTTTTGCAGGTGTAAACGTTGATGCCACAGGAATAGAAAAAATATTATATTTTATCTCTTTCTTCTTTGCTGTAGTCGAATCGTTTAAACTTGGTGTTTCTTTGATTTTAAAGGCATCCGAAATTTTTGGCGTATATGGTTTTACCACATTTACGGTTCCTGCATCAATTGAATCGTTTTCGCGTTCTTGAGCAAAAGTTGTAATGACACTTCCTATTAGTGTTGAAATAATTAATATTCTCCTAAACATCATTATTTTTCTTTTTAATTGATGAGATTCCTGTTTCCACAGAAATTTAGTTTTGTTCTGTTTCAACTGAAGCGTTTGTTTTAGCTTCTTCAGCTTTGATGGTATTTAATTCGGTTTCTGCTTCAATTACCACATCATCAAATTCGGTAAAATTGGTGATTACACTTTCCAAAATATAAGTCGCCTGAAATGCATCACCTAGCGCATAAAAGTTTTTAGCCATGAGCACTAAACCTTTAGCACTGTAATATTTATAACTGCTATAATCTTTGGCTAATTTCTGAACCACAACATTTGATGCTTCGTGCTTGTCTTCTTTATGTTTAAAGTAGGCATTGTAGTATAAGGCTTCAGCAGCCAGAACTCCATTTGCTATACTTTCAACCTTAGCATAAGCCGTTTTAGCTTTGTCTTCATCACCAGTTTTCATTGCGGAACGTGCGATAATAATTTGAGCATCACTCTTTACTTTGTTGTCTAATTTAGAATTCTGAAGTGTTTTTTCAGCGTAATTCACTGCTTGGTTATACTTTTCAGTTTGATAATAAGCATTCATCAAATTAGATTGAGCATAGGTGATATTCTGAGGATAATCTGCTTCAGTTTCTAAACGTTTTAATAGCGGAATTGCTTTATTCCAGTTGGAACTGTTAAGATGGATTTCAGATAATTTCACAATAGCCTGCTCAGTAAATTCACCTTTTTGTTTATCAACCACATATTGATAATGTGGAAGCGCAGTTTCTGGTAATTGCTTTTTAGAATACAACTCTGCGATGTAAAAATGAGATTTTAAAGCATGAATCCCATTTGGAAATTCATTCAAATATTTATTAAACTGTCGAATCGCTGCATCAGTATTGTTGTCTAAATATTGTTTTTCTGCTGCCAAATATGCTGTATTATCAAGTTCAGCATCTGTAACATCAACATAATCTAAAGTTCTTACCCAAGCAGCATACTCGTCAACACGACCTAAATCGATATAAATCAAACGTGCAGTTGAAACAGCCTGATTGGCTTCATCTGTTGACGGATACTCTTTAGCTACTTTTTTGAACTTGGTAAGAGCGCGTTCATTATCATTAGCATTGTAATATGATAATCCTTGACGTAACAAGGATTTAGGAATAAAAACACTGGTTGTATATTCAGAATTGAGTCTGTCATACATGGTCATGGCTTTATTAATATCATTTGATTTCACATATGAATTTGCGAGTTCATACATGGCATCATCACGTAAAGCCGATTTTGGAAAGTCATTTATAAAAGCCTCTAATCCATCAATTTTATTGGAAGCTTGTCCAACATAACCATAGCTCATTGCTTTTTGAAACGATGCATAGTCTGATTCGATTTCATTGATATCAATAGCTTTGTCATAAGCATTGATGGCAGCATCATAATTACTGGACACGAAATGACCATCACCAAGTCTCAAATACGCATCATTTAATCGAAGTCTATCCTCTTTATGCGTATTGATAAACGTCTGAAAGCTTGTCGTTGCCTGGTCATAATTTTTGAGTTTAAAATAGGTGTAGGCAATATTATAATCGATGTTATTGATTTCATCAACTTGTGAGGCTTCATTTTGCTGTATAAATTGTTTGAACCCAATTAATGCATCATCAAAATTACTCAAATGGTAATTGGTTTCGGCTTTCCAGAATGTTGCTCTTGCAGTAAACACAGGATCTTTCGCTTCTTTAACTGAAGCATCAAATAAATTTCTGGCTTCAATATAATCGCCTTCATTATAAACCTCAATACCTCTGTAGAAAGCTACCTTTTGATAAGCCACTCGATTTTCAAAACTCTTTTTATTGTTTAAAAGTTTAAGTGCTTCTTTATAGTTTTTGGAGGTGATGTAAGAATCAATTAACAAGGTTTCTAATTCCTCTTTATAAGCAGTGTCTGGGTATTTGTCCAGATAACTTGTCAACACCTGAGGGACCGATTGGTATGGATTTCCAATATCATAACTAATCTTTGCATAATTTAGCCAGGCATCTTCCTGAATTTGCAAGTCAAAATCCATTTGAGAGGCATTTCTAAACGCATTTAAAGCTTCTTGTTTTTTATTGAGATTGATGTAACTCTCAGCTAAATGGTAATACGCATTTTGGGCAACCGCATTGTTACCATCTATAATTTTGTTGAATTCAGAAATGGCATTTTCAAAATCATTTTGCTTATAGTATGCGTAACCTAACTGGTAATAGTCGGTGTTATTCCAGCGACCTCGCTTTCCTTTATAAGCTTTTAAGTATGGAATGGCTTCAGCGTATTGTTCAAGATTAAAATAGCTCTCTCCTATTATTTTTGATAATTCTGATTTTTCTTGTGGATTACTTTTATCTATTTGTTCTTTAGCCAGTTCAATAGCTTTTTCAAACTTACCTAGTTTAAAGTTTAAATCGGCTTGATAATACGATAGTTTTTCCTTGTATTTCTCTTTATCACTAACCTGTTCAAAATATTCATTAGCAGTATCATAATCATCACCTTCATAAGCCATAAACCCAATATAATATTTGGCTTGCGAACCATACGTTTTCGAATTAACAACACGATTTAAATACTTATTTGCTCCCGTTTCATCTCCTGTTGAATATAAGGCATAACCATAATTAAAATTGAATTTATCACGATCGGAACGTGCTATACTATTTTCATCAACTTTATCATACCACTTTCTTGCATAAGCGTATTTTCCATTAGCGAAATAATAATCCGCTACATCTAAAAACGCTGTATTACGTTTGGTACTCGTTGGGTAATTATCGACAAACTCCTGTATTAAATCATCTGCATTTTTCTGATTGAGACGTACTGCACAATTTGCAATGTAGTAAGCACAATCGGATTCTAAAGTTTCGTTTGGCGCATCATTTTTAATGGCTTCAAATAGCGATTGAGCTGCTTGATATTGTTTGTTATTAAAAAGGGTGAGTGCTTTTTGATAGTCTGCCAAATCACTGGTATAAGTGGCAGATTGCTGTGCTTGCAAATATAAACTACACAAGAAAAAAGTAAGCAAAATACTTAGTTTTCTGAAAGTCATTAGGTTCGATTTTTAATTGATGACAAAAATAATTTATCTGATATCTATAACGCAACAATCTCACTATAATTATACACAGACTTATTAAAAAGACAACTAAAACCAGATTGTGTTACATTTAATTCTAATGAGAGAAGAAATCATTTTAGGAATTTGGGTTTTGAAAAATTGGAATTTGATTCTTTTTTGTAATACATTTACAATCAATCTAAGAATATCTTAAAAAAAATACATGTCTGAAACTGTTTTACAACTCCAAAACGCATCTATTTATCAAGGTGATAGTATGGTATTATCTGATGTTAATATTGAAATGAACAAAGGTGACTTTGTGTATCTGATAGGTAAAACAGGAAGTGGTAAAAGTAGTTTCATGAAAACGCTTTATGGCGACTTACAACTCACTGAAGGAGAAGGTCAGATTGTCGATTATAATTTAAGAACACTTAAAGAAAAAGACATTCCGTTTTTAAGACGGAAATTGGGTATTGTTTTTCAGGATTTTAAATTGTTACCAGACCGAACCATAAACAGTAACTTAGAATTTGTGCTTAAAGCTACGGGATGGAAAGACAAAGTTAAGATTAAAGAACGTATTGAAGCTGTTCTTAGTAAAGTAGCAATGAAAACTAAAGGTTTTAAGTTTCCTCATGAATTATCTGGAGGAGAACAGCAACGAATTGCGATTGCAAGAGCTTTATTGAATGAACCAGAACTCATTCTGGCTGATGAGCCTACTGGAAACCTCGATCCTCAAACCAGTATTGAAGTGATGGAAGTTTTGAGAGAAATCAACAAAAACGGAAATACCATTTTAATGGCTACACACGATTATGCTTTACTCTTAAAATATCCGAGTAAGACCTTAAAATGCGACGATAACAAAGTATTTGAAGTCGTACAACGCAAAAGTTAAAAGCCTAACCATTTCATTAACCGTTCAAACATGTTAGGTTTCTTTTCTGTAACCTGAACTGTTTTTTGAGTTTCAAATTCAACTACAAACACACCAAAATTAGCTATTGATTTTATTGCTTTTGAATTATGCAGTGGTTTTTCAAATTCAGTCAATTGCATTGGAAATGTTATTTTATAATCTTCGTTGAGCACACCTTTTTTTAGATCTACATTAGGATGTTCTACATCATAAATTGTATATGCCATTTGTGGATTGATGTTATATTCTGAAAAATTAACAGTGACATCACTCCCTTCAGCATTAAAAAGTGCCACATTAAACTTGTACTTATTCTGACTATGTCTTGTCACTTGTAATACATTTTCTAAGTCAAAATCTGATAGCTTATTGAGGCTACTATTGCTATCTAATCTAAATTTGCTTTGCCATTCATCTAACGAATAATCTTTAACTCTTGGAACACGGAAAGGTTTTTTCAGCGAACTATAAATCGTATTTGAATTAAATGTCCAATCAGCAAAATAATCAGCTACTGAAGGTCCAACCTGAATAATACCAGTATGGATTTTATTATTCGTGAAACGTAATGATTTTGCCTGTAAAATTCGAAGTGTGTTATAACCTCCAACTATAATATTTCTATCGACAATAACATTCTCAATTGGTGCTTGTGCAATGAATCCTAAGGTCAGTGATGATGCGTCACCATAAATATTTCCGTTATTCTGAGTAGTATTATGATAAAGTACATTATTTAACAGTGAAATATTTTTGGCTACATTAATGCCATTTTTATCGTTAGAAGCGACTATAACATTGTCATAAAAATGCCCAGAAGGAGCACCATTATTAAATACAATATTACCTTCAAGTGTGATGTTTTTTACAACCTGCAGTGTTGCTCTTTTTCCTGAAGACCATACTTCAATCCCTTTGTAATAGTTATTAAATATAATGTTATTCTTTATGAGTCTAACCTCATCGCTTTTATTTTGAACATAGATCCCTTCACCACGTCCTTTTCCGTTTTTAGCCACAAATCCGTTATTGTAAATAGTACAGTTTTCAATAATTGTACCTGCACTGTGTTTCCATGAGCCAATTCCTAATGCTGGATTGTTGTATATCTTAAGATTGTAAAACCTGCAATTTTCTCCCTTCAAATGTCTGATTCCTCCACAAGCCTGAAAACCTGCATCATTTTCATCCCTTGAAAATTCACCCAACCACGTCACTTCAAAATTTTTATATATCACTTGTTTGCCTGTGATTTCTAAAACTGTAGTTCTTGATGAAGGCACATTACCATTTAAAACAACTCGATCCTTTTTAAAACCTGAAACCGTAATAAACTGACCAGGCACTAAACTTTCCAATTTAGATACAAACCGACCGTTATAAATGCCTTCATGCAACCAAATTGTATCTCCAGATTTAACGATATCTGAACTTTTAAATAATGCCGTTTGTAAATCCCAAGGACTCTTTAGGGAACCTGTTCCGTTTTGAGTTCCTGGAGTTTCACTATGATTTTCTGGGAATACATGAAATTCTTGTTGCGCATAACTTATTAGGCTAATACCTATACTGAAAAGGATTGATAGAATATGTTTCATTAACTTACATTGACAATAGTCATACCAAATTTAAACATACAATAATTATCGTGTTTCATTTTTAATCTGAAATATTGTTTTAGCTTTGGATAAATTTAAAACAAATTATGAGTTTTTTATTAAAACGATTGTCTCAGAAAAACAGTTGGAATAAAATCTTTAAGCAACGTCTAACAGAGCCTTTTCACCTCAATTTGATTGCATTATTTGTTTTTGTTTTTGGTTCTTTCAGAAAAAAAGTAGCATACGATTTAGTGATTCGTCCGCAACATGCTTTCGGTCTTTTAAACGCGGCAGACCAGGCTAAATTGAGAGGTTTTAAAGAGCTTACTGTTATTGAATTTGGTGTAGCCAATGGCGCTGGACTCATGAACTTAATTGCTATTGCTGAAAAAATCACCAAAATAACTGGTGTTGAGATTCACATTTTCGGATTTGATACTGGTGAAGGTATGCCAGAACCCATAGACTACAGAGATCATCCTGAATATTATAATACAGGAGATTTCCCGATGAATAAAGCGTTATTAGAAGAAAAAATTAAAGGAAAAGCTACAATTATCTATGGACCAATTAAAGAAAAAATTACAGAGTTTATTTCAAATATATCCGAAAAAGCTCCCATTGGTTTTGTAGCTATTGATGTGGATTATTACAGTTCTACGAAAGATGTCTTGGAATTATTTAAAGCAAAAGCGACCTGTTTTTTACCACTAACTTATGTATATCTGGATGATATTTTCATGCCTCACCAACGAAAAATGTGGAGAATTACTGGCAGTTTCCGAATTTAATGAAGAGCAATCCATGCGTGAATTAAGCTATCACAGATTTTTTGAAAATCAACGTATTTTCAAAAATGCCATTTGGGTGAAACAACTGTATTATTTTCATGTTTTAGACCATCCTTATCGATCAGAATTGAAACGAGACCGGAACGCTTATGTTCTGGATAATCCTTATTTAAAATTTGAGGGCAATAAAAAGCAATTTGATTAACATCTTAGTTTTAAATGAGATTTAAATCAATTTGAAAGACCTTTCGTCTGTGCTCAAGCTGACATCACTAATTATCTTTTTTGTAAACATGAGGATTTTTACGAATTCCTTTTTTAAATACTTTTCTAACTAACATTCTGAGGTTTGCATCTAGGTCTAAAATAATGTTGGTAAAGGTATCTTCAGGACGACCTCTAAATTTAGTTACATGGAACTTATCAGTTTCCTTTAAAGGCGCATCACTGAAATAATAATTAGAAATACAACATCTGCTTCTGTCAACCATAACCTGATTAACAGAATGCCAAGAGGTATCGTGAGTTGCCATAATTACTAATCTGTTAAATTTACTTTCGACAACAACAGGTTCTTTTTTTGGTCCGTTTGGCCAAAGTTCTAAATGGCCTCCATTTTCAGTTGTCCAGTCTGGTGTCACGTAATAGAGTAAGTTTAATACGCGCCAACGTTCACGTTCTGCATCATGAGAGTTGTCTAGATGTGGATTCAAAAAATTATGATGTGCCATTTGCGAAAGTCCGCCAGCATACAAAGATTCATCAGCATACAAAGACTCTATACCACAGATATCTCCGATTACATTAACTATTTTCGGGTCTTGGAAGGCATATAAAACGTTTTCTAACAACTCATGGTGTTTATCCATTTGTGCAGACACATATTTGTACTCACGAATACTTTTCAAGCAACGCATTTCTGAGGATTTTGGAAAAACATCGAAGCATTCTTTAGCTAATTGATCAGGAAGTAAATCATCAATATAAAAAAAACCAATTTGATGTTTAGATGCCTGATAAGCAGCCTTTAACTCCTCTTGTTTTTCTCTAATCTTATTGTAAATAAGTTCTGAAATCTCTTGTGTTTTAGAACTATCCATGCTTGTCTTTTTTGAGTACTGCAATTTAACGCTTTTAATTCTTATTTTAGCAGTCATGATCTCTGTATTGATTCCGGTTTATAATTATAATGTTGTTACGCTAGTTACAACCATTCATACACAATTGCAATTGTGTAATATACCTTTTGAGATTATATGTTTCGATGATGCTTCTAAGTCTGATATAGTAAACAAAAATGACAGCATTTCAAATTTAGATTTTACCTCTTATATTAAAAGCAAAGACAATATCGGCCGAACCAATGCAAGACAATTCCTGGCAGAAAAAGCAAAATATGACTGGCTTTTGTTTATGGATGCTGATGTTGAACCAAAATCGGAATTGTATATTAGTCGTTATCTGGAATTAATTAACTCAGATTTTGAGGCTATCTATGGCGGATTTGCTTATCACGAAACAGCTCCAGACTCAAACTATATGTTGCGATGGACTTACGGAAAAACACACGAGCAAATACCAGCAAAAGAACGAAATAAACGGCCTTACAAGGTTATTATTTCAGCGAATTTTATGATAAAAAAAACGGTTTTTATCGCTATTAATTCTCAAATTGAACAAAAAGGGTATGGCTTTGATAATTTTTTTGCAGCTTTATTAAAAATGAAAAATATCAAGGTCTTTCATATTGATAATGAAGTGTATCATTTAGGAATTGAAACCAGTGACGTCTATTTAAGAAAAAAGGAAAAAGCTGCAGAAACGTTATTGTCATTATATAATGCTAAGAAAATTGGCAATCATCAAAATGACTTACTTCGTGTTTTTATTAAATTAAAGCGTTTTAAGTTGAATGCTGTGTTTTCAAAATTGTATATCGTATTTAAAAATCGCTTGAAGAATAATTTAATAAGCAATAAACCATCGATGAAATTGTTACAATTCTATCGCATTAGCTATATGTGTTATAAAGATTTGTATTCGAAATGAAACCCTATATCTCCATAATCATCCCATTATACAATAAGGAAAAGCATATTAAAGATACGCTCGATACTGTGTGGTCTCAAAGCTTTACAGACTTTGAAGTGATTGTGGTAAATGATGGCTCAACAGATGGCAGTTTACAGAAAGTCAATTCAATTAATGATAAACGGTTAAAGGTCTTCACTACAGAAAACCAAGGTGTATCTCAGGCAAGAAATTATGGTATTTCGAAAGCAAATGCTGACTTGATAGCCTTTTTAGATGCCGATGACATTTGGTTTGAACACCATTTACAGGATTTAAAAGATTTGCATGATCAATTTCCAGATTGTGGTATGTATTGTAAAGCTTATGATAAAAAAAATGGAAGTCATTTAATCAAATCAAAGTTTAACAATATACCTGACAACGCACCTTGGAAAGGCATTGTAGACGATTATTTTAAGTCGAGTGCAGTCAATAGTATTGCATGGACTTCTGCTGTTATGATTCCGAAATCTACTTTTAAGAATGTAGGTGTCTTTGATTCAAATATCACCTTAGGCGCTGGAGAAGATACAGACCTCTGGATTCGGATTGCATTGCAATATCCTGTTGCATTTAGCAATAAAGTATCAGCCATACATCAATTACATTCTGACAATAGAATTAGCAACTCCAACACAAATATCAGGCAGTTTATCAACTTAGATTGTTACAACATACAGGCAAAAACAAATCCATCTTTAAAACATTATTTGGATTTAAATCGCTATGCCATTGCTATTCAATATAAATTAGTGGGAAATTCAGAAAAAGCTAAGACATTGATTAACGGAATAAACCTAAAGTCACTGAATAAAAAGCAACGTTTTTTGTTATCTCAACCTACAGTAATGTTGAAAACCTTATTCAAATTAAAACAGATTTTGAAACACTTCGGCATTCACTTAAGTAGTTTTAGATGATTTGAATTGCTTATAATCTCGTATGTAATCATTTTCGTCAAATTCTCCTGAAGCAATCACCAGACAAACAGATCCTGAAGAAAAATTTTCAAGTTCACGCCAGATACCAGTTGGGATTAACAAACCCTTATTAGGTTTATTAAGTGTGATGCTTTTTTTAGTTTTTCCGTCATCTAAAATAACTTCAAAACTTCCGCTTAAAGCCACTAAAAATTCAGATTGTTCAATATGAGCATGACCACCTCTGTAAGCATCACTCGGAACATCATACAAATAATACACACGCTTCATTTGAAAAGGAAGTATATCTTTTTCGATAACAGAAAGTGTTCCGCGTTCGTCTTTTATCTTTGAAAGTTGTATGAGTTTATAATTCATTTTTAAATTTGTTATAGGATCTCGTCCAGTATGTTTTCCCAGGAAGCAGCTATAGCTTCAATAGAGAATTTCTCAACACTAAGAACTGCATGTTTTTTACAATTGGTGTATAATTCATCATTAAAAACAAAACTATTAAATGCATTGGCAAGCTCCTGAGCGTTATAATTTTCTACTAAAAGTCCGTTGTGATTATTAATTATGACTTCATTTGGACCAGATTCACAATCGACAGAAACAACAGGAATTCCCAAAGATAAACTTTCTGGAATAACCATAGGAAACCCTTCAAACCTACTTGTTAAAACCGTAAATCTTGATTTTAAAACATAAGGATACGGATTAGACAAACGACCTTTAAAGACAACTGATTGCTCAACGTTTAGTGTTTTTGCATACGCTTTTATCTCTTCCAGATCTGGACCATCACCTAAAATTAAGAGTTTATAATTATGAGTCTTAAGTTCAGATAATGAATAGGCTTCAATGAGTAATTTTAAGTTTTTATGGTGGTCATCCAATCTTCCGTAGAACAGAATAAATTTATCAGGACTATCAGGTTCAATTGGTGCCTGCGCTAATGTGTTAACCGCTTCAAAATCGAAGCCATTATAAATCGTTCTGATATTATTCAGTGAAAACTGTGTTCTGAATTTTTCTGTTGCAGCTTCTGAAACTGTTGTCATAAATTCATTTTTATACAACCATGTATTCACCCAAGAATATTTGGTAAATGCTTTTTCAGTATTAAAATTATGAATGACATAAATCGTTGGAACCTTATAAATAAACTTGGTTAATACAATTTCCCTATAGGTTTGAACTCGTGACCTGTTATCAATTATTACATCAATCTGATTCGTTTTTAAAAACCTTTTGAACTTTTGGAGTCTGTTAATCCTTCCAAAGAAATTATCCTTTTCTTTCTTCAAAGCACCAAGATTATAAAGCTGTCCTTTGTAAGCATATTCTATACAATCTAAAACC
>JAAEZL010000055.1:7935-19956 GCA_018222875.1 Algicola sp. | reverse complement strand
CCTTATTTAGAAGTAGGTGTTGGAGCTTCTATAGGTTCATTTGAAACTTTTACACCTAGTACCAATTTAGAAAAAAGCGGTGTGCTGAGTCATATTCCTGTTTCTTTAGGTTTAGCAATTGGAAAACAACACCGATTTGAGGTTGAATTCTGTTATTATTATCATAATGCTGTAGAGCAGTTTTCAGGAGCATTCGCATTTGGATATTCATTTCCATTGGATTAATAGTTCTCAAATTAATGTGGATACTAATCCATCTTTAAACAAATTATCATAACACATTGCACATTACATTTCTTATTGCTACTTTAGTTTAATGGCAGAAGTAGATATCGAAAAGGAAAATGCAGAAATTGCAAAAGCTTACAAAAACCTTCTTAAAGTAAGCTATCAAACCCTCACAACGACTGACAAGAAATTAATTCGTCAGGCATTTGAGGTGGCTGTTGATGCGCATAAAGAGCAACGTCGCAAATCTGGTGAAGCCTATATTTTTCATCCTATTGCCGTTGCCAGAATCGTTGCCAGTGAAATTGGCTTAGATGCCACGTGTATTGCTGCTGCTCTACTTCACGATGTTGTAGAAGACAATCCTAACTATACACTTTCAGATATTGAACGCATGTTTGGCGAAACCATTGCTCGAATTGTTGATGGTCTCACAAAAATATCATCCCTTAATAAAGACAAAGATGTCTCTACTCAAGCGGAAAATTTCCGTAAAATGTTGCTCACTTTAAATGATGATGTTCGTGTGATTATTATTAAAATCGCAGACCGACTTCACAACATGCAAACTATGGATTCGATGCGATCTGACAAACAGGAAAAAATAGCCTCGGAAACCCTATACATATATGCGCCTTTAGCACATCGTATCGGACTTTATAACATTAAAACCGAACTTGAGGACTTAGGGCTAAAATATACTGAACCTGAAGTTTATAACGACATTCTTGAGAAAATTCAGGAAAGTAAAGAAGAACAGGATAATTACATCAAAGAATTTTCAAAAGTTATTGTAGATTCTCTAAACAGTGAAGGTTTAAACTACGAAATTAAAGGGCGTCCGAAATCTATTTATTCCATAAGGCGAAAAATGGTAAAGCAAGGTGTCGACTTTGATGAAGTGTACGACAAGTTTGCGGTTAGAATAATTTATAAGTCTGATATTGCCAACGAAAAGTTTATCGCCTGGAAAATCTATTCCATCGTAACAGATCATTTCACGCCAAATCCAATTCGTTTACGCGACTGGATTTCATCGCCAAAATCGACTGGTTATGAAGCGCTGCACATTACAGTCATGGGACCAAAAGGACGTTGGGTAGAAGTGCAAATTCGTAGTGAACGTATGAATGAAATTGCCGAAAAAGGCTATGCAGCACACTACAAATACAAACAAGGTAATGCTGAAGACGCTTTAGATACCTGGATTGATAAATTACAGGAAGCTCTTGAAAGTAACGAAACCAATGCTGTCGATTTTGTTGAGCAATTTAAACTGAATCTCTACGCCAAGGAAATTTATGTATTTACACCTAATGGTGATTTAAAGTCATTACCAAAAGGTGCAACACCTCTCGATTTTGCATTTAGTGTACATACTGAAGTAGGCATGAAAACTCGTGGTGCAAAAGTGAATGGAAAATTGGTGCCTTTAAGTCATGAACTTAATAGTGGTGATCAGGTCGAAATATTAACTTCGGAAAACATAAAACCAAACAGCAACTGGTTAGATTATGCCACAACTGCCAGAGCTCGTAGTAAGATAAAATCATCATTAAAAGATGAAAAGAAAGAAGTTGCTGAAGACGGAAAAGAGATTTTAAGACGCAAGCTTAAACAGCTCAAAATTAGTCTGGATGAGAAGTCTATTAATGAAATGGTAAACTATTTCAAACTAAAAACAAGTCTTGATTTATTTTATAGAGTCGGCATTGGCACGATAGACAACAAAATGCTCAAGGAATACGCTGCATCTCGTAGCAATATGTTTATGACTTACATCAAAAGTAAGATTCGTAAACCAACCGTTGCTCCAGACCTCAACAAAGAAGAAATTACGGCCAAATACGACATGCTTGTTTTTGGTAAGGAGGAAGAAAAACTCGACTATAAATTATCAACCTGTTGTAACCCGATTCCTGGCGATCCTGTATTTGGATTTTTAACCATTAATGAAGGAATAAAGGTTCATAAAAAAAATTGTCCGAATGCCTTAAGCCTACAATCTAATTACGCATATCGCATCATGCAGGCCAAATGGATTGATTCATCGCAACAGGAGTTTTCGGCTCAAATTACCTTATCAGGAATTGACAATTTAGGGCTGGTAAATAACATTACTAAAGAAATTTCTTCGAACATGCATGTGAATATGAAAAGCATTAGCTTTGATACAGATGGAGGCATTTTCTCAGGAAAAATAAACGTTGTAGTTACCAACAATACAAAGTTGAAAAAACTTATGGAAAACCTTAAAAAAATTAATGGAATAGATAAGGTGACAAGAGTATAATTGTGTAAATTTGCAACTCAAATTATGAGTACAAGTACAGAACAGAGTAATCAAGACATTGTAAAAAACGTTTTTACAAAATTCCTGGAAGAAAAAGGCCACAGAAAAACACCTGAACGCTATGCTATTCTTCAGGAAATCTATGATAGTGAAGAACATTTTGATATCGAATCTTTATACATCAAAATGAAAAACAAAAACTATCGTGTAAGTCGTGCTACACTGTATAATACTATTGAAATCCTTCTGGAATGTGCGCTGGTTCGAAAACATCAGTTCGGTCAAAATCAGGCACATTATGAAAAATCATACTTCGATAAACAACACGATCATGTGATTCTGACAGATACAGGTGAGGTTATCGAGTTTTGCGATCCTCGAATTCAGTCCATTAAAAAGACTATCGAAGAGGTTTTTGATATTTCAATTTCTAATCATTCACTCTACTTTTACGGAACAAAGAACAAACCAACTAATTAGATGATACAATGGCAGTAGATTTACTACTAGGATTACAATGGGGAGACGAAGGCAAAGGAAAAATTGTTGATGTACTTACCTCCAAATACAATATTATTGCTCGTTTTCAAGGTGGTCCAAATGCAGGTCACACCCTAGAATTTGATGGTATAAAACATGTATTAAGAACAATTCCATCTGGTATATTTCACAATGATTCTATCAATGTGATTGGAAATGGTGTCGTTATTGATCCTGTTGTATTTGTTCAGGAATTAGATGGTTTAGATCAGTTCAGTTTAGATTACAAATCGAAGCTAATCATCTCTCGAAAGGCACACGTTATTCTGCCAACTCATCGTCTGTTAGATGCAGCTTCTGAAACAGCAAAAGGAAAAGCAAAAATAGGGTCTACACTTAAAGGTATTGGTCCAACTTACATGGACAAAACCGGTCGTAACGGCATTAGAATTGGTGATCTTGAATTAGAGAACTGGAAAGAAAAATACAGGGCTTTAGCTAATAAACATGAAGCTATGATTGGATTCTACAACGTAGATATTCAATACGATTTAAAAGAAATGGAAGATGAATTCTTTACCGCTGTAGAGCGTTTAAAAGAATTGCAGTTTATAGACAGTGAAGAATATTTAAATACAGCTTTAAAAAATGGAAAATCTATTTTAGCTGAAGGTGCTCAAGGTTCACTACTGGATATCGACTTTGGAACCTATCCATTTGTAACCTCATCAAACACTACAGCTTCAGGAGCTTGTACTGGTTTAGGTGTTGCTCCAAATAGAATCGGAGAAGTCTTCGGAATCTTCAAAGCATACACCACACGTGTAGGTTCTGGACCGTTTCCAACAGAGTTGTTTGATAAAACTGGTGAAGAAATGGCTCGTATTGGTCATGAGTTTGGTGCTGTTACCGGAAGACCTCGTCGTTGTGGCTGGTTAGATTTAGTTGCACTCAAATATGCTTGTCAGGTTAATGGTGTCACACAATTGAGTATGATGAAAGGTGACGTGCTTTCTGGTTTCAAAACACTTAAAGTTTGTACAGCTTACAAGTACAAAGGAGAAACCATTACACATTTACCTTTTAATATTGAGCCTGAAAATGTCACACCTATTTACACCGAATTTAAAGGCTGGAAAGAGGATTTAACTAAAATGAGAGAGGTGTCTCAATTTCCTAAAGAACTCAATGAATACATCGAATTCCTTGAAAAAGAATTAGAGATTCCTATTACAATTGTTTCCGTAGGACCAGATAGAACTCAAACTATTGATAGATCATCTTAGTGTCACACTGAGCGAATTCAAAGTACTCAGGAAGAATCTTAATAATCAATGGGTTTTCTGACACTATTAAAAATCTGTTAAGGCATACTTTTCCGGAGAGATAATAGTTATTTTTGGAGCAAAACAAAATACCTTGAATCTAATTTTCAGATATATATTAATTCTTGCCTGTTGTTTTTCAGCACTGCTCTCCTATTCTCAAGAACCTAAAAAAATCAGAATTGAATATTCTGGCTTTACAGTAAAAGATTCGCTTAAAGGCGATAATATTACAACGTTTGTGAGAAGTGACCAGGCACAAATTCATGTGGTTCACGAAGGGATTGATATGTGGTGTGATAAAGCTATTTATTATCAGGATGAAGATTTTATTGAAGCGTTTAGCGATGTTGTGGTGAAGCAAGGTGACACCATAAACATGACTTCTAAATATGTTGAATATAGTGGTATAACCAAAATGGCCTTTGCTGCTGGTGATGTAGTGCTTACCGAACCGCAATCGGTTTTAACAACAGATACGCTTTATTTCGACAGAACAAAACAGGAAGCGTATTACAGAACAAAAGGTAAAGTAGTACGAGATTCTTCAGGAACTATTACTAGTCAGGTTGGTCGTTATTATATGGACACCAGCAAATATCGTTTCCTAAAAGATGTTGTTCTGGTAAATCCGGAATACACACTCAATACAAATCAGCTCGACTTTTACTCTGAGACTGGTCATTCTTATATGTATGGTCCGTCAACAATCGTTGGCGACTCCAGTAAAATATATTGTGAACGAGGTTTTTACGACACCAATAATGATACAGGTTATTTTATCAAAAATTCAAAAATAAATTACAATAACAGAGAAGTTATTGGTGATAGTCTGTATTTTGACCGAAACCGAAGTTTTGCATCCGCAACAAACAATATTGTCGTTACTGATACCATTAATAAGAGTATCATTAAAGGTCATTATGCTGAAGTTTTTAGAGCCAAAGACTCTGTGTTTATTACAAAACGCGCTTTGGCTATTACAGTTCAGGAAACAGATTCCATCTATATTCATGCAGATACGTTAATGATTACTGGTCAGCCAGAACATCGCATCACCCGAGCATTCTACAATGCCAAAATGTACAAGAGTGATATGAGTGGAAAAGCAGATTCTATTCATGCCGACCATAAATCAGGCCTAACTCAGCTTATCAATTTAGATCGTTTTTCGTCAGGTGATGCTTACGCTGTTAAAAGAAAACCTATACTATGGAATTTAGGCAACCAAATGACTGGTGATTCTATCCATCTGATTTCTAATGTTGAAAAGGAAGAATTAGACTCTTTAAAAGTATTTAATAATGCATTCTTAATTAGTAAAGACACTATCGATGGTGGATTTAATCAGATTAAAGGCCAGCGACTCATTGGTTTGTTTGAAAATAATGAAATCAACAACATTGACATTATTAAAAATGCAGAAATCATTTTTTACTCAAGAAACGATGAAGATTCCTTAATTGGTATCAACAAATCTAAATCTGGAAAAATCAATATGAAATTTGATGAAGGTTATAAAATCGTCACACTAATTAATCAGGTGGATGGTGAAATTTATCCTGAATCGCGATTTCCAGAAAACGCCAGAAAATTCAGAGGGTTCGATTGGCGGGAAGAAGAGCGTCCATTAAGTGTAGAAGATTTGTTTAGTGATGATCCTCCTTTAGAACTTCCATTCATTAAAGGACTTGATGCCTATGTTCCTGAAGAAGAATTTTTTGATGAGGCCTTATTTCAACGAATGGATACTGCTGGAGAAAAAGATAAAGATGAAGTCAATAAAGCATCGAGAAACTTACCTAAATCAGTTAAAGAGACTAAGAAAAAAAGAGATGCTTTAAAAGATGAGAACCTACCCAAGCCTTTAATTAATAAAGATAATAACGGGAATTGATGTTGGATGATTTTTTTAAATATCAGGCACAAACAACACCTCATCCTTTGGCAATGTGTATTTCTCATGCTGAAGGATCCTACATTTACGATACGACCAATAAAGCCTATTTAGATTTTGTAGCGGGTGTTTCGGCATGTAGTTTAGGTCACAAACATCCAAAGGTGGTAAATGCTGTAAAAGATCAGTTAGATAAGTACATGCATGTCATGGTCTATGGCGAATACATTCAGGAGCCAGCTGTAAATTTAGCAAAACTGCTGGCTAAGCATTTACCAGATCCACTAGAAACAACTTACCTTACGAATTCTGGAACTGAAGCCATTGAAGGTGCTTTAAAGCTGGCAAGACGTGTTACCGGAAGAAGTGAAATCATTGCAGCGCATCATGCCTATCATGGCAATACGATGGGTTCGTTAAGTGTTATGGGATTTGAAGGGCGTAAAAATGCTTTCAGACCTTTAATTCCTGATGTAAGATTTATTAACTTTAATAATGAAGACGATCTTTCTTTCATCACGAGCAAAACTGCCGCAGTGCTTTTAGAAACTATTCAGGGTGGAGCAGGATTTATTGAGCCACAAAATGACTATTTACAAAAGGTTCGTCAGCGATGCAATGACGTTGGAGCACTTCTCATCCTTGATGAAATACAACCTGGTTTTGGGAGAACCGGAAAGCTTTTTGGTTTTGAGCATTTTAATTGTATTCCTGATATATTAGTGACAGGAAAAGGACTTGGAGGCGGAATGCCTATTGGTGCATTTACGGCTTCAAAAGTGATGATGGACTTGCTACAAGACAATCCAAAATTAGGACATATTACAACATTTGGAGGTCATCCTGTTATTGCTGCAGCAGCTATAGCAACAGTTAAAGAAATTACCGAATCTGATCTAATGTCACAAGCTCTTGAAAAGGAACAAGTAATCCGAAAACATTTAAAACACCCTCTCATTTCTGAAATTCGTGGACGTGGATTAATGTTAGCGGCATTAACACCATCTTCAGACATTACAAACGAGGTTATTTTGAAAGCTAAAGACCAAGGATTGATCTTATTTTGGTTACTTTTTGAACAAAAAGCGATAAGAATTACACCTCCTTTAACCATTTCAAATGACGAAATCATCAAAGGCTGTCAGATTATAACTCGAATTTTAGATGAAATCCTCTCACGAACCAAGTCGTCATAAATAATTTTAATGTATTGATTTTCAGTGTTAAAAGTGTTTTTACTTAAAACAAAACTACAACTGTTAATTACTTTGTTGAAAAGATTGGCACTAAAAATGATGTTTTTGAAATGATAAGAGTACTTTTAAATAACGATTAATCCAAATTTGCTTATGGAGTTTAGTCAACCTGACGACAACAACAATTTTTCGCTTACACGCTTTGAATCCATGCTTAAAACAAATCATGTTTTATTCTTTGATTCTAACGAATTTGAAAATATCATCCATCACTATCTTGAAAGTGGCAAAATGGCTTTAGCAAAAAAAGCTATCAAACTTGGTTTGGAACAACATCCAACTTCTGTTAATTTAAAATTGTTTTTAACAGAAATCTATATCATGGAAAACAAGTTTGTTGAAGCTGATGATATTTTAAACGAAATCCATATTGTAGAACCTTCTAATGAAGAAATCTATATCCAAAAAGCCAGTGTATTCTCTAAACAGGATTTACACGAAAAGGCAATTGATACCTTAAAAATTGCATTAACACTCAATCAGGATGATGAAGGCATTACCGATTTGTTTGCACTTATTGGTATGGAATATCTATTCTTAGATCAGTTTGAAAATGCCAGAGAATACTTTACAAAATGCCTCGCGATAGATCTTGAAGATTATTCGGCACTATACAATATTATTTATTGTTATGATTTCCTGGATCAAAACAATGAAGCGATTGATTTTCTGAATATTTATCTGGATAAAAATCCGTACTGCGAAGTAGCCTGGCATCAATTAGGTCGCCAATACTTTACGATTAAAGATTATGATAAAGCCTTAGCTGCTTTTGAATTTGCTATTATTTCTGACGACAAATTTGTTGGTGCTTATCTGGAAAAAGGGAAAGTACTGGAAAAGAAAAAATTGTACAACGAAGCGATAGAGAATTATAAAATCACCTTGGCTTTAGACGAACCAACATCGTTTGCTTTACTCCGAATTGGGCATTGTCACGAAAAACTTGGTCAGGACGATTCGGCGGTTCAGTATTTTTATAAAACCGTTCATGAAGATCCATTATTAGATAAAGGCTGGATTGCAATTACAAAGTTTTATAACAAAAAACACAACTTTCAGAAAGCCTTGTTTTACATTAATAAAGCCATAAATATTGATGGCGAAAATGTTATTTACTGGAAATTATATGCACAAATTAATCATCGGTTAAATTTCCTGGAAGAAGCAGAACGTGGTTATAAGAAAACGCTTGATTTAGGAAATTACGAACTTCAAACCTGGTTATCGAGAACTGACATTCTTATTGCTTTAGGCGAATACGAAGCATCTATACTAAACTTAATTCAGGCTGCAGAATTCTATCCGGAAACGGCAGAAATCGAATTCCGTTTAGCAGGACTACACTTTACATTACACGAAAGTAGAAAAGGTCATTATCATTTAAAAAATGGCTTGTTACTAGATCGGGAATTTGATTTTATTCTTGATGAATTATTTCCAAATGTGGTATTAAAGCCTTCCGTAAGAAAACTTATTTCTCAAACAAAGAAGTAATTTGTTTTCTATGTTTAGGTTTTTAAAATCAATTCTTTTTTAGTTTCAGAATAATCGTTCCTATTTCATACCTTTACTTTTCTTATTCCTAAAAATGATTAGACAATTTAAAGATTACTTGGTTTTAATGCTAAAAGGTGTTGCAATGGGAGCTGCAGATGCTGTTCCAGGCGTTTCTGGTGGAACTATTGCTTTAATTTCTGGCATTTATGAAGAACTCATATCTACTATTGGTAATATTGATTTTTCATTAGTGAGCACATTAAGAAAAAAAGGGGTTAAAGCATTCTGGCTTCAACTCAATGGCTCGTTTCTATTAGCCTTATTAACCGGAATCGCTGTCAGCTTCGTAGCCTTTATGCGCATCGCAAAATACTTGCTGGAGCAACATCCCATATTGATTTGGTCCTTCTTTTTCGGCTTAATCATCGCAAGCATCTGGTATGTTGGTAAACAGCTAGAAAAATGGAACATCGCTTCAATTTTAGCACTTATAGTTGGTGCAATCCTGGCCTATTATATTTCTACTTTACCATCACTGGGCACAAATGACAGCTCATTATTTTTATTTTTTGCTGGTGCAATTGCCATTTGCGCTATGATCTTGCCTGGTATTTCAGGCTCTTTTATATTGGTAATTTTAGGTGCTTACAAAACCTTAAGTGACGCACTGCATGATTTTGATATTAAAAAAATTGTAGTGTTTATGGGAGGTGCTGTTATTGGTTTACTAAGTTTTAGTCGCGTTTTAAAATGGCTTTTTAAAAACTATCAGAATACAACATTAGCATTATTAACTGGATTTATTGTTGGCTCTCTAAATAAAGTCTGGCCTTGGAAAAAAACAATTTCTGTCCTGAATGCCAATACTGGATCTGTTGAAGAGTTTTTGAAAATCTCAGATGTTGGTACCTTATCAATATACCAGCAACAAACCAATGATTTTGAAACGTATAAAACCGTCTTAGAAGAAAGTATTTCTCCTCTTTCGTATTCTGGAAATTCAAATATAATGTGGGCAATTATTTTAATGGTTTTTGGGTTTTTAACGATTTTTATTCTGGAAAGCTTAGGCAATAAAAAAGCGAGCATATAATGGAAGCTACAAGAACCTTTAAAGATCGTTTTTTCTTGGTCATTAAAGGACTTGGTATGGGAGCAGCCAATAAAGTTCCTGGTGTTTCCGGAGGTGTTGTTGCCTTCGTTGCAGGATTTTATGAGGAGTTCATTTATTCGCTGCAACGCGTTAACAAAACGGCTTTTAAACTCTTATTTAACGGTCGGTTCAAAAGTTTTTACCGATATGTCAACGGACGCTTTTTAGCACTCTTGTTTGCCGGAATGGTTATTAGTTATTTTAGTGTTTCCAAAATTCTGGACTACTTCCTTCAACATTATGAACTTTACGTCTGGAGCCTTTTCTTCGGAATGATTATCGGTTCAATTTATTACATCAATAAAGATTTTAACGACTGGAATTACAAAAGTATCATCGCTTTAACCATAGGAATTATTCTGGGAGTTAGCATAAGTTTTTTAGATCCAGCTACAGAAAATGACAATTTGTTATTCGTGTTTTTCTGCGGAATCATTAGCGTTTCCGGAATGACACTTCCCGGATTTTCAGGCTCATTTATCCTGATTCTCCTGGGAAATTATGTATTGTTACTCGTTGATTCTGTCAATGCACTTTACGATACCTTTTCTGAACTTATTTCTGGTGATTTCAGTTTTATAAAAAATGAAGTCAGAATAAGACTTTTAAAAGTTCTCGGCATCTTTACTTTAGGTTCAGTGACAGGATTAGTCACATTTTCACACCTGTTAAGCTATGTCCTAAAGCATTATAAAAGCATAACCATAGCCTCAATTATTGGTTTTATCATTGGATCGTTAGGTGTGGTCTGGCCATGGAAAGAAACCATTTTCAAAACTCATGAGAATGGTAGTTTTCTGTTAGATTCAAGAGGTGAAAAAATAATAGCCAATTACGAACGTTTTTTACCTGAATTAAAAAGCGAAACGTATTTTGCTTTTGGCTATATACTCTTAGGAATTTTAGTCGTACTAGCTTTAGAATGGTATGGCAAACGAACAAACAAAACTCATGTCTAGATTAGGATTATTAGGAAAAGATATCGAATATTCATTTTCAAGAGGATATTTCAAAGCAAAATTTGAAGCAGAACAATTACCGTTCACTTATGAAAATTTTGACCTCGAAGACATAGCGATGTTTCCTAAATTACTGGAAGATAATCCTGATATTTCAGGGCTTAATGTGACCATTCCTTACAAAGAGCAAGTGATTCCATTTTTAGATAAACTGGACAAAAAAGCTAAAAAAATTGGCGCAGTCAATACCATTACAATTAATTCTAAAGGGCAGCTAAAAGGCTACAATACAGATTGCTACGGATTTAAAAATGCCATCAAACCATTCCTGAAAAAGCATCATAAAAAAGCATTAATTCTTGGCACTGGTGGAGCTTCTAAAGCGATTGCCTACACCTTAAAAAAAATGAATATTAAGTTCGATTATGTTTCAAGAACTCATAAAACAAACGCAAAATTTACCTATAATGATGTAACTCTTAAAGACATTAAAAAGCACAAAATTATCATCAACTGTTCGCCTGTTGGAACGCATCCAGATGTGAATAGTTGTCCGGATATTCCTTACGATGGCATTACAGATCAGCATTTATTATTCGATTTGATTTACAATCCTGAGGAAACTAAATTTTTAAGTATCGGAAAATCACAAGGTGCTCAAATTTGTAACGGTCTTAAAATGCTGGAGCTTCAGGCAGAGAAAGCATGGAAAATTTGGAATTCAACCCTTTAACCCTTCTAAATAGAGCTACTTTTTTGTAAATCAGCCATCGATTAGTATCTTAGCCTTCTAATATAAAAACATTGAAAAATGTCTGAGAACGATAACCTGCAAGATGCAGATGGAAAGATTGAACTAAATACTACTGAAACACCTCAAACTCCTGAGGAATCTAAAGCTGCAAAAACCTCATCTTCCGAAGCACCGAA
>JAAEZL010000055.1:0-7925 GCA_018222875.1 Algicola sp. | reverse complement strand
GCACCGAAAGCTTCAACCGAACCTGTAAAAGCTTCTGAAAATGAAGAGGTTTCCGAAGATTCAAAAGAAGATAAAACACCTGCTGAAACCGAACCAGTTTCCGAAGACAAAGCTGAAGCACCTTCAGAAGAACCAAAAAAAGATACTGAAACGGTTTCTGAAACGACTAAAAAAGCAGATGCGCACGTTGAAGAAATTGAGGAATCTAATGCTGAAGACGCTGAAGACGAAACCAATGCAGAGCGTCATGAGGTTGAAAGCAAAGACTACCATGCCATGACAATGGAGCAATTGGTAGCTGAATTTGAAGCGCTTTTAAAGGATAAAAAAATACAAACGATAAAATCTCAGGTAGATGACATCAAATCTGAGTTTCACTCTAAATTTGGAGAACTTCTCGAGGAAAAGAAAGAAGAATTTTTAAGTGAAGGTGGCAACGAAATTGATTTTTACTACACCACTCCAGTAAAAAAACGTTTTAACGACGCTTATAAAACCTACCGAAATAATCTTAACGCATACTATAAAGATCGTGAATCTAATTTAAAGCAAAACCTCGAAAACAGGCTTGCTATTATTGAGGAAATTAAAGGATTAATTAATGTTGAAGAGAACATTAATACAACCTACAAGCATTTCAAAGACTTACAGGAGCAGTGGCGAAATGCTGGTCCGATTCCCAGAGACCGATACAATAATGCATGGAATTCTTACCATCATCACGTTGAAGTATTTTATGACTTTTTGCATTTAAATCGCGACTTACGTGACATGGATTTTAAGCATAATCTTGAACAAAAAACCAAGATTATCGAACGTGCTGAAGAACTTGCCAAAGATGACAATATCAACCGAGCATTCAGAGAATTACAAGTGCTGCATAAACTCTGGAAAGAAGAATTAGGTCCAGTAGACAGAGAATACAGAGAAGAGATCTGGGAACGCTTTAGCAACGCAACCAAAACCATTCATGATAAACGTCAGGCCTATTATGCTGATCTAGACAAAGCTTACGAAGCTAATCTGGTTAAAAAGGAAGAGATTATTGCAAAAATTGAGGAGGTAGCTCAAGATCAACCAAAGAGTCATCAGGCATGGCAAAAAAAGATTAAAGCTATTGAAGCCTTACGCCAGGAGTTTTTTAATGCTGGTAAAGTTCCTATTAAAGTTAATGATGCCACGTGGACAAAGTTTAAAAGAGCTGTCAGAAATTTTAACAGGAATAAAAACGCGTTTTATAAATCGCTTAAAAAAGACCAGTATGATAATCTTAATAAGAAATTAGAGCTTATTAAAATCGCTGAAGACAATAAAGACAGTGAAGATTTTGATACCACGACGTCTTTAATGAAAAAAATACAGGCAGACTGGAAAAACATTGGTCATGTTCCAAGAAAAGACAGTGATAAAATATGGAAGCAATTTAAAAAGGCCTGTAATCATTACTTTGACAGAATGCATGCAGAGAGAAATGCTGCGAGCAAAGAGGAAATGGCTGCTTTTGAAGAAAAATCTGCACTCTTAGATAAAGTAAAAGCGATAGAACTTACAGGAAAACCTGAAAAGGACATCGAAACCATAAAAGAACAAATTGCTGCCTGGAAAGCTATTGGTTATGTGCCATCTAATAAACGTTTTATTGAAGGAAAATTTAATAAAACGATTGATACACTGTTCAGTAAATTGGATATGGACAAGGCGAAACTTGAAATGATCAAGTTTGAAAACAAATTAGAGACCTTATCTAAACCAGATGACACCAGACTTTTAGACAACGAGCAAAATTATATCAGGAAGAAAATTAGTGAAATCAAAGGTGAAATTAATCAGTTAGAAAACAACATGCAGTTCTTTTCTAATGTTGATGAAACGAACCCGTTGGTGAGAGATGTGATTAAAAACATTAAGAATCATAAAGACAACCTTCAAATCTGGAAAGATAAGCTCAGAAAGGTGAAAAGCATGTACTAATGTTTTATTAGGTTAAAGCCTGACAAAACAAGTATCTTTACAAGAAATGCACGAACATGTCCTTTAAAACACTACATCTTAATAAAGCTATCTTAAAAGCTATTGATGAAGCAGGTTATACAGAACCGACTTTAATTCAGGAGCAAACCATCCCTTTAGTTTTAGAACAAAAAGATGTCATAGCTTCAGCGCAAACTGGAACAGGAAAAACAGCTGCATTTGCACTTCCTATTTTACAATTGCTTTTTGATAAACAGGATGCACCTAAAAAAGGAAAAAAGATTCGGGCTCTAGTGGTGAGTCCAACCAGAGAACTCGCTGTACAAATCGGAAAAAACTTCAACACCTATTCAAAATACAGCAACTTAAGAACGACTGTGGTTTTTGGTGGCACTGGAATAGAACCTCAAATAGACATTCTAAAAAAAGGAGTCGATATTGTGGTAGCAACGCCTGGACGCTTACTGGATTTACACAAGCAAGACATTTTAAATCTAGATTACATAGAGATTCTAGTCCTCGATGAAGCCGATTTAATGCTGGATATGGGTTTTATTGACGACGTCAAAAAAATTGAACGTTTATGTCCGGAAACAAAGCAAAATCTACTGTTTTCTGCTACAATGCCTTTTAAGGTAGAACAGTTAACCAACTCCATTTTAAATGCTCCAGAACGCATTGAAGTCACTCCGACCTCATCTGCAGCAACTAATGTGAGTCAGGTGTTGTACTATGTTCCAAAACGAAACAAAATAGAGCTCTGCCTCCATTTATTACGAAATACGATTAAAGGCGAACGCATTCTGATTTTCAGACGTACGAAATTCGGCGTTGATAAATTAGAAAAAACACTTACAAATAATGGCTATAGTGTGGAACGTCTTCATGGTGACCGAACACAAAGTGAGCGTCAAACAGCACTTAATAAATTCAAACATGCTGAAGTTAATATTTTAATTGCGACTGATGTTGCTGCTCGTGGCATTGATATTAATGAATTAGATGCTGTCGTTAATTTCGATTTACCCAATGTTCCTGAAACCTATGTACATCGTATCGGAAGAACTGGACGTGCAGGAAATTTTGGTAAATCCTACTCCTTATGTTCTGCTGACGAAAAAAGCTATGTGAAAAGCATTCAGCAACTGATAAATGTTCAGATTCCTGTTGAAGACAATCATCCCTATCCTTTAGATCCAAAAGCAAAACCAATCGTACATAAAAAGAAAGGCAGTAAATACAAAAAAGGGCGTAAAGGTGAAGGCTCTAAAAAGAAAAAAAAGCGTTGGTATTAGTTGTTGGTTGTTAGTTGTTAGTTGTTAGCTGTTAGCTGTTAGCTGTTAGCTGTTAGCTGTTAGCTGTTAGCTGTTAGCTGAAAATAATCTTAAAAACTTAAAAGATAAATAAACAATGTGTTATGATTCTTTTATGTATTTGCATTTAAACACTGTTGTTCCTTGTGTGTTTAATAGTGATTTTCGTAACCTTTTACATTTATAAAAAGTGATTATCTTTAAACTCAAATCCAACCGTTATGAGTTCAGATTATAATAATCCTGCGTTTAAAAAATTACTACAACGACTTCAGGAAGAAAGCTGGCAATTAGAATTAATCATCTCTGGTTTTGCCATCTTTGGTTTGTTTACAGCAGTAGAACCTATAAATGATGCTGCAAATCTCGCGCAATCAAAACAACAGTTAGAATGGACGATCATACTCAGCATTGGAGTTGTTTCCTGTGCTATTCTTATTTTTAATTTGTTGCTGCATGTCGTACTACGAGGACTTTGGATAGGCACTCTCGGATTACGATATGTGTCTGGAGACATTGATTATGATTCTTTAAATTACAGTGAAAAATTTACAAAATACCTTAAGAAAAAAGTTGGTTCTTTTGATAAGTACGTCGCTACCTTAGAAGATTATTGCAGTGTTATTTTTGCTATTTCGTTTCTACTTATCTTCTATGTACTGGCATTAGTTTTTACCATTCTCTCTATAGTTCTTATTATTACAAAACTTATAGAAAACGACAGCTTACCTGAAACCTTGAGGTTAATTGTTGGCATTTCTTTAATTGTATTTTTAGTCGTCGGAATGATTTTCACATTCATAGATTTCATTACGCAAGGCTGGCTCAAAAAGAAAAAATGGATTTCTAAGATTTATTTTCCTGTGTATTGGGTGTTTAGTTTCATCACTCTCTCCTTTTTATACAGACCATTAGTCTACAATTTTCTTGATAATAAATTCGGAAAACGCTTAAGTTTCGTGCTTCTGCCTGTTTATTTTGCAATATTGATTTTAACGTCTTTTGAATACAAACCTTCAAATTATTTTGAAAGTGTTGATTATTCTTCTGAAACTTCAGCAAGTCGAATGAGTTACCTCGACTTATTAGATGAGAATGAACACGTTGATGAATTTGCAATTCCTTCAAAAGTGATTACTACGCCATACCTAAATGTATTTATGGAACTTACTGATAATATTGAAGATGATATATTCAATTTTAAACCTGAACTAAAACCTGAAAACGATACCAGAGGTCTCAGAAGTAATATGATTAATGTTGATGACATCGATTGGTCCACACTAAAAGCACAAAAAAAGAGTTATTTACAAACTTTAAATCAGGTGTACTCTATAAGAATTGACAGCATAGATTATAACGCGGAATTCATTCTGTCTGAAAGCAAACAGAAAGATATAGGTTTTGAAACTTTTGTTGGTATTAAAGGTTTATCAGAAGGAAAACACCTTTTGAAAGTGATTAGAAAACGAATTAAAGAAGAAGATACAGTCAAACATTCGGTGTGTAGGATTCCATTTTGGTATTTTAAAGATTAACAATTAATCCATTCGTTTATTGAAATAATATTTCAGCACAGGAATCTGAACACAAAGCATCAATGCCAGAAACACTATGGCATACATTGTAACCTGTGAGACATCAAAACTCGCTAAAGGATTATTTAACCCTAAATCCAGCGACTGAAATGTATCCAGATTCCATGTGTTTAACCAGCTGCTGTTACTCGATGAAGCAAAACATACAACGTATACAACTATAGCCGCAAATCCAAATCCGATAAGCGACCAGATTCGTTTCGAAATAAGTGGCACATAAGTCGTTACCTTAGAGTTGTTAATCGCTTTAATTTGAGACATCACAGTGCTTGTAAAGTCCATTGAAGTAGATTTTACCGAAGTTTTGCCAATCACTTTTCGCGACAGGTCGTCTAAATATTTATCTGCGTTCTCTTTCATAATATTCAATAGTTTCAGGTTCTAATTGCGACTTCAAAATTGTCGCTAACTTTTTCCGGCTTCTAAATAACTTCACTTTTATAGAATTTGCTGTGATGCCAACAATCTTCGAAATCTCATCTAAAGATAGGTCATCAAAAGAATATAAGGTCATCAAAAAGCTTTCTTCACTCGGGAATTCATCAATACAACGTTGTATAGCCTCTTCTCGCTCTTTAATTTCCATGTTGTCCAGAGCATTATCTATGGTAACAACCTCATGTGCTGTGAATTCATTTATTTCAACATCGTTTAAATGTTTTCTGTTTTTTTTAATCCTATCAAGACATGTATTATAAGCCACTCTATAAATCCATGTCGAAAATTTAGAATCGCCTTTAAACGTTTCAATCGATTTATAGGTTTTGATAAACGTATCTTGCGCAACCTCCTCAGCCTCTTCCCTGTTTTTCAACATTCGTAATGCCAAGGTAAACACCAGATCTTTATAGCGATCTACCAAAATTGCAAATGCATTGGTGTCGCCTTCAACAATTTGATTGATGAGTATGTGATCGTTGGTGGTCATTTTTAAGTTAAGACGTCATTAGGATCTATATGGTTACAGGTTTATTGAAAAACTTTTTTTAAAATTCTTGTAACCAAAACTCAAAACCTGTCGTCATAAGCTCAGAACATATAAATTTAATCAATTAAAAAACAACATTATGGAAGAAATATTAATACCAATAAGCTTTTTCTTGGCTATTTTCGGAATGGTATATTTATACCTATCAACAAGAAATAAGGAGCGTTTAGCACTTATTGAAAAAGGTGCAGATGCCAGCATATTTATGAGAGGCAAAAGTCATACAGCTCCTATCTGGAAAGTCATTATTCTCAACCTTGCACTTTTACTCATGGGAATAGGAATAGGCACTTTTATAGCTTCTCTTTTAGATAATTACACAAGTTTAGATGAAGATGCTGTTTATCCTGCAACCATATTCTTTATGGCTGGTTTAGGTCTTTTTATAGGCTTTAACATGACCAAGCAATTAGATAAAGACTAACACCAAACTCATCAATTTTAAAACTGCTATTTAATCGATAGCAGTTTTTTTTATGCTTTTTTTAACCTTTAGTTTATGTACCTTTAGGCTTTGAAATTGAAAATTAAATTCTTAAAATGAAAAAATTAATCGCTCTTATTGTAATCGCAATAAGTTTTTCGGCTTGTAAAAAAGACAAAGAAACCACTAAAACTGAAGCCATGACAGAACCTAACGCATCCTTTGCAACGGTTTTAGAAAACTACCATGAAGAAGGTTTAAAATTAAATCCGTTAAATGCAACTTCTGCTGGTGACAACAGATATAACGATCAATTACCAAATTTTTTATCGGATGAATACACACGAAATTTAAAAGATTACTACAGCAATTACAAATCCAAAATTAACACTTTTGATGATTCAGTACTTTCTGAAAGTCAGCAATTGAGTAAACAAATTTTAAACTGGGAATGTGACATCAATCTTGAAAGTTTTAAATTCAATGAAGACCTCACGCCTATCAATCAAATGTGGACGCTTCAATTAAGTATTGGTCAACTGGCAAGTGGTGCAAGTTCTCAACCTTTTGAAACGGTTGAAGATTACAGCAACTGGTTAAAGCGTTTGGATGGTTATCTGGAATGGATGAATTCCGCTGAAGAAAAGATGAAACAAGGGATTGAACTTGGTCATGTATTACCAAAATCGTTGATTGTTAAAGTGCTTCCGCAGTTAGAAGCTTTAACAACGACAACTATGGATGATCACTTGTTTTACAGCCCAGTAAAAAACATACCTGGTACGATTTCCGAAGAGGATAAAGAAAAAATTATTAATGCATACACTGATAAAATAACCAACGAGATTGCTCCTGCTTATAAAAAGCTGCATGATTTTATGAGTACGACGTATTTAGAAAATGGAAGATTGACAAGTGGTGTTTCAGACCTTCCAAATGGTGAAGCGTATTACAGTCATCAAATCAAAAAATACACTACAACCAACATGACAGCTGATGAAATTCATGAATTGGGTCTTAAGGAAGTCGATCGTATTTTATCTGAAATGGAAGCTGTCAAAAAGCAAGTCGGTTACAAAGGTGATATCATTTCATTCTTCGATTATGTAAGAACTAACGAAGAGTTAATGCCTTTCAAGAATCCTGAAAAAGTGATCAACAATTTCAAAGAGATTCATGATAGAATGCAGCCTCAGATTAATAAATTATTCGATTTAAAGCCAATCACAGCTTTTGAAGTACGTCGTACGGAAGCCTTCCGTGAAGCATCAGCAAGTGCGGAATACAATCCTGGATCTTTAGATGGTTCCCGACCTGGTATTTTTTACACACCAATTCCTGATGTTACAAAATATAACGTTTTTGCAGATGAAGCTTTATTTTTACACGAAGCGATTCCAGGACACCACTTTCAAATTTCATTACAACAAGAAAATAAAGAGTTGCCTAGTTTCAGAAAAACACTCTGGTACAGCGCATATGGTGAAGGTTGGGCTTTGTATTGTGAATCCTTAGGAAAAGAATTAGGTTTATATACAGACCCTTATCAATATTTTGGCATGTTGAGTATGGAAATGCATCGTGCGATTCGTTTAGTTGTCGATACTGGAATTCACACCAAAGGCTGGTCA
>JAAEZL010000265.1:1952-2344 GCA_018222875.1 Algicola sp. | reverse complement strand
TATCCAATTTTCGAAGTTTTTTGTATTTTAGATAGGTGATTTTTCCGGTTTCTCTACTAATGATGTATCCGTTTTTGCCATCTAAAAAACCAAATCTCAAAACGTAAGCCTTAAAAAAAGCCCAAAACGGATTCCACAGGAGTTTATAAAGAGGTGCTTTTTTTCCTTTATCGTAATAGGCCTGAGCAGCAATAGTCGAAAAGTATTCTGTTTTTGCATTAAATTCTGAATAACTTTGGTAGGTCCAATGCAAAATATCACCTTCAAGTTTACCAGCTTTCCGTTTGTCTCTAAGTACAATTTCATCATGTGGATTTATGCCTTGCCATTCCGCAAATTGTCTGTTAAACACACGTAATTTTTTATTCGGATACCAATCTGAATACTTGATC